>JBFLYJ010000155.1:0-7239 GCA_040756635.1 Nitrospirota bacterium | reverse complement strand
GGGCTGTTTGTCGTCACTTACGGGGCATTCGAATGGTATATACACTTCCATCATCCGATAAATTCAACCGGGCATTTGTTCCCCGTGAAGTTTCCTTTTATTTGAATATATGAATATAATGCACACAATAATCATTATTAAAAGGTACATACGATGAGCCCTCTTTATTATTCCCAGTGTACATGTGTAGCCTGCAGAAGACAGTTTTCGTTCAACGAGCATGTGAATGTTAATTTGGCGCTGTCCGGCATGGATGATCACAGCAGGGACAAAATATTGAGGTCTGTCTGTCCCGACTGTCTGCAGAATGCGCTGAATACATTTGGGCAGCCGTCCAGGACATCATATCACGATGTCAGGAGGAGAGAAGAAGAAAGGAAAAAACAGCTTGTCAAGGAAAGATTGACGTCACTGCAGCATAATACGGCGAGGTTGAATTTATTGATATTCGGGATAGCGGTCATATGTTCAATCCTGGTACTCAGTTATTCCCTGATATTCAAATTCCTCCCTAAGTCCAATCTCCCTGATTTCCCGTTTATATCCTACATAATAGGATATGTGTCATTCTGGATCATATTTATTGTAGTGTCTATTGTTATATGGTCCCGTACCCTCACTATGAGGGCCGTTCCATCTCTAAGACTTATAAAACTCTATTTCGTACAGCTCTTCGGTGAATACCGCCAGCGCACTTTGCTTTCTTTGATGATAATACTCGTTACCTTCGGTTCTCCGACATTCAGGAAGATATTTTCAAGCCACTTCAGCGACTCCCTGTTAATGTTTCTGTATGCCGTCATGTTTGTTGTTTCAAGCATAGTCCTGATCCAGATTATCAACAACTCATTGGCCCAGATAATAAGTCGCGGTAAATTCAGGAACAAGATATCAGGACTGCTTTTGTTTCTTTTGCTTTCTCCGGCGATATATTTCGGACTGATCTCACCCTTCTACCTGGGCGTCATCAAGATGAACGCTGAAAGAAATGTGAACATAATCAGCCCGGAAGCTGTGGACAAGATATATGAGGAAGAACTCACGGCTGAAAAAGCCGACAGAGAGATCGCCAGGAGATATTTCAATGACGGGAAAAAGTCGGCAAACAAAGGGACCAGGGCAGGGTTCAATGAATCTATAGAATTATATCAAAGGGCCCTGGAGTTGATTCCGGGTTTCAGCGCCGCTTATGCGGAGACAGCATACTCTTACGCGTCGCTTGCCGGAATATCCGCGCAGCAGCGTGGTGGAAGAACGGGCGACATAGAAGGTTATTATGCAAAGGCCAATAAGGCACTTGACCAGGCAGAAAAAAACAATTCCGGGAACCCGTCCGTTGTTGCGGTCAGACTGATTGTGCAGTACCTGATGTCGGAGATATATTTATCTGACAAGGTGGGTTTAAAACTTACAAACGACCAGATCAGTGAAATGAATGCCAAAATCGCCTGGGCAAAGGGAGAGGGCCTGAAAAAACTTAACGCAGCCGCAAAAAAATCGGGTTTTACAGACAAGGTTTTTCTTGCGAAGGCGGTCCTTTCTGAGAGCAGTCTTGATAGAGGCTCGTTTCTGATGACGATCATTAAAATAGATCCTTCCAACGCCGAAGCGCATAACTTATTAGGAATGGTATATTTCCTTGTTAATAATGAAGAAGCGGCGAAGAAGATGTTTCAGAAGGCGGTATTGCTAAGCCCTGATTATGGTGAAGCCAGTCTTAATCTGGCCCTGGTGTCCGATGACAAGGACGGGATTTATAGGAAAGTTGCCCGCACAGATGCGGATTTCAAGGCGACCGCGGAACTCTATGCACGGCTGCTCAGCCTGCAGAAATATTTGAGTATCCTGTATGTGGCATTGGTAGTATGGTTTTTCTTCAGGATGATTCAGTTAGCGAAAAAATCCATTGACCCCGTAACCAGGAACATTATAATCCCGGACTACAGGCGGAGGATAAGAAGGCAATTTCTCATGTGTGTGTTAATTTTTATTGTGACATTCGGTGCTTTTGAGTGGTATATTCATATTTATCATCCGGTAGAGACCATAAGTCATATGTTCCCGGTAAGGTTCCCGTTTATTTAGAACAAAAAGAAACTTTTTTTGTGTTTTTTTGTCATGTATATTAATGGGCCCCTTTTAAACGGGCGCATTATCTGTAATATTTAAGTATTTTCGATGCGGAAGGAGAGAGTGGGTCATGCTTCCCGTACACAGAAATGGTGTGAAAAATCTGACGGTTCCATTTCGTAATATTTTCGGATATCCATCCATGAAGTTTATAACGGTATATCTCAATAATATCCCTGTCGAAATGCTGTTTGATACCGGGGCCTCCGTCATTGCCCTGCGAGAAGAAACCGTTAAGACAATCGGTATTAGTGAGTGGATCGGCGAAGCAAAACTGTGTATGGTATATGGCGATTTTGAGACAAAAATATTCAATATCCATTCAGTAAGGCTCGGTGGGAACATGGGATTCAAGGATGTCCGTGGCTCGGTCATCCCACAACATAACACACAAAATAACAAATTATTTGATTGTGATATTTTCAGTCCGTCTATACTTATTGATTATAACTGGCATGTGAATGAATCAAATAAAACAATAACGTTTTCCAGTAAGGAAACAATAAATGAAACATTAAAAAAGGAGGGTTCGATAATGGAATCAAATCAGTCCAATTTGCAAACTTCTGGTATGAGTTACGCGGTCGACATGGTATTTTGTATAGACGGCACCGGCAGTATGGGTCCCATTATAAACGGGGTTAAGCAGGCGGTCAAGGATTTTCCGCAGAGTGTTATCTCATCTCTCGAGAAAAAGGGAAAATTAATCGATACCCTGCGGATTAAAGTGATAGTTTTTCGTGATTATTATTGTGACGGGGACAAGTCGATGGAAATTTCGGATTTTTTTGTTCTTCCGCAGGAGGTGGACAGTTTCGCCGAATTCGTAACAAGGATAACGGTCGACGGCGGTGGAGACGAGCCGGAGAACGGCTTAGAGGCCATATCTCTGGCCATGGATTCAAGCTGGACTAAAGCCACAACCAAACAGAGACATATCATTGTTGTCTGGACGGACGCCTCCGCTCATCAACTGGAAAAAGCGCCCAAACCTCAAAACTACCCAGCTGATATGGCCAAGGATCTAAATGAACTGAGTGACAAGTGGTATCAAAGAATGTCCGGACCTGCCAAAAGACTGGTCCTGTTCGCACCGGATGCTTATCCATGGGGAACTTTATCTAGTGATTGGGAGAACGTAGCTTACCATGCTTCCAAAGCCGGGCAGGGTCTTCAGGAAATAAGCATCGAAGAAATTGTGGAATCGATTGCGTCGAGTGTCTAGCCGAAGATGACGGTTTTATAAAGAACTGGCAATATCGAAAAGTCTGAAGGAGTTAGTTCGTGCCGATTTTTCATCGGTTCAAAAGAGCAGGTTATGACGGGCAATGTCAAAGTTCGCTCTTTTATCGGCACATGATATTAAACGGACAAATGCTAAACCAGAGAAATATACATAAGACATCTTTGTCTCTTACCATCTGGCTGGAAAAGATCCCCGGTCAGGGAGAAGACGCATTGCCGATTAATGTTCAGGTAAGTAAGACCGTCTCGCTGCTCGGTGTTTTTGACGGCATGGGCGGACGGTCGCCCAAAGGCTGGAAAAACAAAAAAGGTCGCGTGCATTCAGGCGCGTATTATGCGTCCCGAATCGCAAAGGACACGGTTGCCGATCATTTCCTAAGCTTAACAAGAAAAAATGATCACAAACTGAATGATACAGCCTATATGTCTGAGTCATTTTCGGAGGTAATATTTCTGAAGCTTAAAATGATCGCTGACAAGTATATCGGCATACCCTCACTCAGGGGGACTTTGTTTTCTCGTCTTGCCACAACCGCCGCTTTTGCCGTTACGGAGCATACGGGAAATAAGGTGTCGGTCGACCAGTTCTGGATTGGCGACTCCAGGATTTATCTCCTGAGTCCCGAATCCGGATTGTCGCAACTTACAAGAGACGATACCAGAGGAGAGCGTCAGGACTCGTCTCACTTGTTTATCAATGACCTGCCTCTTTCAAAATATTTAAATGGCGACAAGAAATTCCCCCTGAATCATAATCGCCTGGAATTCGAACTGCCTTGTGTGGTTTTTGTGTCTACGGACGGATGCTACGGCTATTCGCGGTCACCAATGGATTTTGAGCATCAGATTCTTGACAGCCTGATAAAATCATCGGATCTCATATCCTGGGGAAAAAATATGGAGAATATTTTCCGTGAAATTGCCGGTGATGACGTTTCCATGTCTTTGACGGCTTTAGGGTGGAAGGAATTTGACGAAATGAAAAACAGTTTCAGAGACAGGCTGACTTTTCTGGAGGTAAATTTTATAGGGCCGCTGAATAATTTTTACCAGGAAGGAAATGACGAGATGATTAAATCATTATGGTCTGTGTACCAACTGCCATATGAGAAACATTTAAGGGATGACGACATCCCGGAGGGACCGGGCACTAATGGCTGAAATATATAAGAGCGGCGTCACCATAAACGGATATACCCTTACATCTGATATGACAACCGTCGGCAGCGGTACGGCGACATGGGCATTGGCAGCCAGGGGAGGGGAAGACTATTTCATAAAGCAGTTTCTCAGTCCTGTCATCCCCGGACCTGATTCTTTAGGTTCAGCAGCTGTCAAGGAAATGAAGCGCAGGAAATGCGAGGCCTTTGAAAAGCGGCACAGCTCGCTTATGAAAATAATGACTGAAAAGTGCGGCAAGGGAGGTTTATTGGTATATGCTACTGATTTCTTCCCTCACAATAATCATTATTTTAAGGTGACACATAAAATTGATATTTCATCGATTACCATCTCTGAACTCTCGCTCGAAGGCAAGATATTAGTGCTGTTGACTGTTGTTCAGGCCCTTAAACTTCTGCATGACCATAACATTATTCACTCAGACCTCAAGCCGGACAATATATTAATTGAAAGCGTGGCGGATCGGTTTGTTTCAAAATTGATTGATTTTGACAGCAGTTTTACGGAAGAAGAATTGCCCGAACCTGAAGAGGTTATGGGAGACCAGGTATACTATTCCCCCGAACTGATCAATTATATCAATTTAGAAGGCAGGGGAATGGAAGTAACATGTGCATCGGACATATTCTCACTTGGCCTGATTTTCTGTAATTATGTATATGGGACGCTGCCTGACTTTAACAGCGAACATCATTATCCCTGTATCGCCCTTTTAAATGGAGATAAATTAAAAATACCAAAGAGTGATGAAGTCCCTCATGATATAAGAAATTTGCTGGAAAAGATGGTCTCTTTTAATCCAAAGGAACGTCCCACCATCAAGGAAATCCAGGATGATCTGAAAAAGATCAAGAGCGGTAAGATCGTTACGTATAAATGTCCGAAGTGCACTTATGCCTTCAAAACGGCTTTGACGCCTGCTGTCTGTGATTGCTGCGGACATAACGCCTTTGTTATCGTGGAAGGGGAGATTGACCTGCCTTCAAAAAAGAAAGTAAGGGATGGTGATTCAAAGCTGTCTCTTTTATTTAAACCGGTCAATGAATTTATTAAAAACGGGAAGGACTGGATAAAGAATCATCCGGGCAAGACAGCGACATTAGGCCTTATCCCTGTTGTCTTGATCCTGTCCTATTTAGGTTACCAGACAGTCCGCAGCTCAACACGGATAAATAACCCTCCAGAGGTCAGCATAGAGCGGGCGCTGAAATGGATAGACGCAGAATCTCCTGAATTTATCAAGGTAAAAAAGGCGGTTGAGATACTGAAAAACAACACCAATAAGTCAAAGGCAAGACAGGGACTTGTCAATGCGAAACAGATTTACATCAGCTGGGGAATCAATTCATCGGCGAACGATGAAGAGGCCCTGAAAAATTTCATGGCGGCTCGGGACTGCCTGTCTGACGATGATGACAATGAAGTCGACGAGATGATATCCGAGATAAAAAGAAGGACTCAGCTCGAGTGAAGGGATGTCCAGGATGCGGAGACCGGATTACTATATTGATGAATTTGGCAGACCTGTCAGGACAACCTATCCTGATGGAAGGACCATTACCTATGTTTACGACGAAGCCGGCAATATGTGCGGGGTCAATGATCCGGTACAGGGGAGCATTAAATATCAGTATGATCTGGTTGATCGCGTAACAAAAATAATTTATCCCGACGGCAAGGTGCTTTCATACGGTTATGATCCGGCAGGGAACCGAAAAAGTTTGACATATCCCGATGGCGAGGCGGTCTCGTACAATTATGGTAAAACCAACTGCCTGACAGAGATCATTTTTGTTGCCGGAAGGATCTGTTTTGAATATGACAAGTCGGGACGGTTCGTGAAAAAGACCCTGCCGAACGGCATTTCCATCGCACATGCATATAATAACGCGGGAAGGCTGACTGAAATGCTGGTTACCGGCCCTCATGGTTCCACGCTCTTCAATTACTCCTATAAATCTGATGCCGTAGGAAACTTTCTTGAAATCCGGAAGAAATCAGAAAAATACGAGAATATATCCCGTTTCACTTACGATCCTCTGTATCGTCTGATCAGGGTCAAATATCCTGACGGTAACAGGGCTAAATACAGGTATGATACCGCCGGGAACCGCTGTTTCATGGGGTCCTCTCTGACCGGCCGGGACGGGAGGCCGTCAGGATTTATAACGAAGGCACTTGCCGGTCTCGGAATATTTTCGCGGAAAGTAATATATGAGTTTAATCCTGAAAATCATTTGATCAGGGCAGACGGCATGGAGTATAAATATGACGAAAACGGAAACCTGATCGAGAAAAACAGTTCAGGCATGATCACCCGGTATAAATACGGATATGAAAACAGGCTCATAAAAATAGAGTACCCTGACGGGAGTTACAGTCAGTACACATACAATGCCCTGGGGAAAAGGACGAGCAGACTTACTCGTGACAAGAAAGCCTTTTTCTATGTATATGACGGCCATGACCGTATCCAGGAATTAAATAAGGACGGCCGGGTTGTTGCCAGCTATGTACATGCCCCCGGCTATAACCGGCCTGTCTGCATGACGCGTGGAGGGAAATCGTATTATTACCTGCATGACCACATCGGCTCGGTGGTCGCCCTGTCTGATGAAAGCGGATCGATTGTTGCTGAATATGAATATGATGAATGGGGCAACACGGCCGGGAGGACAGGGG
>JBFLYJ010000154.1:0-7250 GCA_040756635.1 Nitrospirota bacterium | reverse complement strand
TCTCAACCTTATTTTTCATGGTCTTCTCACCTGTGAATAAAACAGGTTAAAAGTTATCGTCTTATTGATCATGTATCCAGTTTACTTAATGACCGGTAACCGACAGGTAACGTATGAGTAACGGATTGGTAACGGATTGAGCGAAAACAGGATAAGGTTATTTTGTGATCGAGGTATAGATCGACTCAGTCATCCTTGATGGGGTTATCCCCAGGCCGGATGACAATTCGGCCCTGCAGAGGTTGTAGATATTTATCGCCTCGGCCTGCTGGCCGAGTTTCTGATAACAGAGCATGAGGCGCTGGTAAAATTCCTCCCTGAGCCTGTCGGCCTCTATCCCTTTGAGGTAAACATCCACAGCAGTCTTTAATTTTCCTTTTTGCTCATAATATTCACCCAAGCCGGCAACAAGCTTGAGGAACCTGCCCCTCAGACGTTCGCGAAGTGATACCGTCCATGTGACTGTCTCGTCCGGAAGGAATCCCCCTTTGTACATCCTGATCGCCTTTTCAGATAATTCAATGGCTTCTTCTGTCCTTCTCTTCGTGTCCTTTTCCCGTTCGCTGAGTGTTTTGATCCTCCTCCATTCCGTATCGACTTTCTCACATATCCCATAAAATGCGGAGGAGTCGCTCCAGACAAGACTTCTATTAATACTTATTCTCGCTTCCTGATAGATCACCGCATCATTGCCGATAAGCTGGCGCAGGCGGGAGAGGGCCATTTTGAAAGAATTATGTGCCGAGTCTCCGTCGGCATCAGGCCAGAGGAGGTCTGTTACCTGCTCCGCCCGTACGTCTTCACCTCCGAGGGCGATCACGGCCTTCAGTAGTTCGAGCGTTTTTTTCTGGACCTTCCTCGAAAAGACAACCGGTTTTCCGTCCCTGATGATAGAAAACTTTCCAAGGGTATATATTTTTACCGGCCAGGGCCAATTTTCGATTTCCTCGATAGATTCGTCAGGGACTAGGTGCCGTCTGCGGATGATCTCATGCACCTGTTCTTCCTCTATCCCGTTCTCAAGCGCAATCGCGAAAAGGCGCATCATTACCGATGACCGCCAGAAAGAGTGGCCGCAGATGCCCAGTTCCCTGCTCTTCTGAAGGCATTTCCCAAGGGACTCGAGCCCGGCTTTTCTTTCTCCGCATGTAAAGTGTAAAAGGGCCTCAACCCAGAAGACCTGATATGCTATCCCTCCTATCCTGTACCGGTCGGAGAGTCTGTCAACCTCTTCAAGATAGGTACGGGCCTCTTCATATCTGCCCAGACTTATCAGTACGTCGGCTACCCCGGTCCTCAGGAGCACGGAAAGAGCAGGATAATCCGCTTCAATGGTGATCTTCAGGCCTGTCTTCGCATGGTCGAGCGCCAGTGTCAGGTTGTTCAGGCATAATGCCTCCCATGCAAGGATATAATGGTAACGCGCTATAGCGGAATACCGTTTTGTATCGAGTATTCCTTTCATCTTGTCTATATATTCGCGGGCTGTCGCGAGGTCCCCCTCAGACAAAGTGACAAACACGACATGGCCATGCAGCAGAAAATCCCAGACGTGAATGTCCGCTGATTCCGCTATGGCGCTGCCTTCTCTGGCAGACTCCAGAGAACGCTCATTGTACCCCGCCATATACTGGTGCGCTCCCTCAATGGCGCGCCATGCGATAAGTATAAGAGGCGGGACATTCGCCAGGTGCTTGGCGGGTCTTAATGTCCTGAGCAGAAAATCGGCCTTGGTCTGGTCTCCGGACCACCACGCATAATAGAGGACGAGGTGGCTGCTCACCATGGTCTTAAAGTGAATGTCCGTGCTTTTCAGCAATACCTCGCGCAGCCTGTTTTCCCACAGGGGCAGATCCGGGTGGTCGGGCATTCGGTGCATAAGGGCATAGAACATGCCGGCAGTGACGCGGGCCCTGATCTCCGGTGAAGGAAAATCAGGGAATTCATGAATAACCGATTCGAGCTCCGCTATCCAGTGCTCCATATCGGCAAAGTCGCTCCACTGATAAACATACGTATCTATGATACCTGCCCATGAGAGATAGATCCCTGAAGGGTCTTTCTTATTCCTGAATAATCCATATGCATTTTCAAGGCAGTCCCTGCTTTCGTTGAGGTCAATAGGCATTTTACAGATACCATGCCAGTAAAGAAGCCACGGCGCACCGCTGAAAATATCAGAAGGTATCATGCCAAGCCACCGGTCAACCGTCCTGTTCCTGCCCTGGGCGATGAGCGGCTGCGCATGATCAAGCGTCAGACCGGCGAGTCCGTCCCAGTCCCTGTTCTCCAGGTAAAGTGCCGCGGCATCATCAATATTACCGGATTCTTTCAGTACTTCCGCGGCATTCCGCATAAGAGCGGACAACTCTTTATGGTCGAACGAATTTCTCGTGCGAAACAAAAGAAACTCCCTGAACAGGGGATGATATTGATATGAAGCATCATCCCTGATGTGCTTTGTTGTGAAGAAATTCCCCCGGCTCAATCTTTCCAGTATCTGGCCAGAACCGCGGATACCGGTCAGTTTTTCTACGGAAGACGCAGTCATCTTCGGCAGGAAAGCTGTCTTGAGAAGAAAATCCCTTGTATTGTTATCGGTCTTATAAAGCAGCTCGCCCGCAAAATAATCGAATATGCCCTGAGACGTGATCTGGTCCAGTACATTCGGCCCTAACTGATCCGAGGCTATACGTTCCTTCAGCAGCACCAGTCCGGCTGCCCAGCCTTCTGTTTTGTTATACGCCAGATCAAGGGCCGTATCTGAAATCTTCTGACCGCTCCGCAGCTGCAGAAGGTGTCTGGACTCTTCCCGCGTGAAGCGAATGTCTTCCCATCTTAATAGTGTTGCCCTGTTGTTCACCTGAAGCCGGGACAGCTGGGGAGGAGGATCTGTGCGGCTGAGGACGAAAACATTTATACCATCCGGTATCACATCGAGGGCATGCATCATCATCTCGTGGAACCCGGAAAGGACCGACGCCTCCTGGAAATTGTCGAAAATAACGGCTGAAGGCCGTTTGAGGCGGTTGAACAGCTCTTCAAAATACCGCCTGGTGAATGTATGTATGCCCTGAAGATATTCGGCGGTCAGAAGCGGCATCGGTGTACGGTACCGGGGCGCGGCGTTTTTCACGGCCAGGCCGAGATAGAAAAAGAAGTTCGCGAGGTCGCTGTCGCCCTCATCCACCTGATACCAGAGACAAGGGAATTTACGTGAATCAAGATAACCCGCGATCAGCGTTGTTTTTCCGGACCCGCCCGGGGCTGTGACCCAGATGACCGGTTTTGTCCGGCTTTTGTCGAGGGCACGGAACAGTCTGTCGCGCGGGAAGGTCCCCGACAGTTTAGGACGGGTGATCTTTGCTAATGAGGGGACGGCTTTTTTCTTTGTCAATGGAGTCATCATTACCGCAAGCCGTTTATACCGTCAGGTCCCTGGAAAGAGCCTAAACAGTAAGGCCTCGCGGGGTCATCTTCATGACGCCTTTCTTCCCGCTTACTATCCCGCCGATTTATGTAATAAAAAAATCTTAACAGATAGATTCAAAAAGAACAACAAGGTTTATAGAGGAAAGTAATCAAAGAAGCTTAAGACCACGGGATGGTAGAATAAGACATAAACCAGTCTCCAGGGAGTGAGAATGTTTGGAGCCGTACTCTTTTCTGTTGTTACGTTAATGCACGTATACGTATTCTGGCGCGCAGCCTCAGTGCCGTTTGTGAAACGGCATGTCTCCCGAAAATTCCTCTTTGGCACGGGTTTTGTCATGTGGACGGTATTCTCCATCGGCCGGTTCTTCGGTCACGGCAGCACGGGTGTGCTTGCAGGTATGCTGGAACTGGCCGGCATGGACTGGATGGCCGCGATATTCCTTACCACGATCTCTTTTCTTACCGTTGATGTTGTAACTGTGTTTGGACTTATAATGCGTGGAATTGCTCCTGCTCTTCGAGGTATGGCACTGGCTGCAGGCGTGGTCCTTTCCGTGATATCGCTCATTCAGGGCATGCGGCCCCCTGTGGTGCAGGAATATGAGGTGCGACTCCCGGGGCTTCACCGAGAGATGGACGGCACAGTGCTTATTGCAATGTCGGATTTACACATTGGAACGATACTCGGTAAAGAGTGGCTGGAAGCGCGCGTCGCACAGGTCCAGGCTCAGCATCCTGATCTCGTAGTGCTTCTGGGAGACATATTTGAAGGTCACGGCGAACCGAGCGAAGGACTGCTTCGAGTCATGCACCGCCTTTCCGCTCCGCTGGGTGTCTGGGGGGTTTTGGGAAATCATGAATTCCACGGCCGTGATTCGGCAAGCTCTCCGATGATAAACATTGACGGTGTGAGGGTACTGAGCAATACCTGGCAGGAGGTGCGGCCCGGCCTTGTCCTGGCTGGAGTTGACGACCTTACCAGAAATCATCGTTCAGGTCTTGGTGGTGATCCTGTTTCAAAGGCGCTTGAAGGCCGTCCTGCCGGAGCGACCGTCTTCCTTTCCCATACCCCCTGGCAGGCTGAAAAGGCAGCGGACCTCGGAACCGGCCTTATGCTTTCGGGGCATACTCACGGAGGGCAGATCTGGCCTTTTGGATATCTGACCCGGCGCGTATACCCTCTTCTGGCGGGAAGGTACGAAGTAAACGGCATGACTGTCATCGTATGCAGGGGCACGGGGACATGGGGCCCGCGCATGCGTCTGTGGCGGCCGGGAGAGATACTAAGAATAACACTGCACCCGGAAGGGAAAGGATAAATCCGTTAGGAGGTTTTACCGGGCAGAACGATATTGCGTTGCTGTCAGAAAAATAGCTTCCGGACGCTGATCTCCCTCCATGCAGCTTCCTGCATATCATCATCCTGCCGAACTATCCGTCGACAATTCTTCGCCGGTAGACAAATAATATCGGAATGAATGTGAAGGTCGGTGATAAATCTCATTGATGATCATAAAACTGAAGGCTTTTCTCTGGGCAGCAGGTAAATATGATAGAATTCAGACAGTGCCATCCTAATTGCGGAGTGAATAAGCAGTGATAAGCAGATATACTGATTTACTGTCTCTTGCGGCAATGCTGTTTGTAACGCTGTGCCTGACGGTCCCTCAACGTGCTGAAGCAGGGGGCCACTTTAACTCGCTCACCGTTCACTGGGAAAATGACGCGTTTGTCGGCACGGATGCCGATTACACCAACGGGATTAAACTGACGTTAAGCACGCCATATAAGTCAGGGGAGGGCAGACCGCACCTCCCCTCATGGAGCTACCCGATTATCAACAGGCTCCCCTTTGTGAACGACCCCGCGGTCCCGCGCGCTGTGTCGTTGTCGGTCGGTCAGGACATCTATACTCCTGAAGATACGGACAGGAAGGACATCGTTGAAGATGAACGCCCGTATGCCGGAATATCATATATATCCACCGGATATCACAGCAAATCAGAAGGCAGAAAAAACAGCTGGGAGCTAATCATCGGCATCGTCGGCCGACATTCATACGCCAAGGACGTACAGAACTGGGTACATCGTGTAATCGCTTCGCAGCTGGCAAAGGGCTGGGACAATCAGCTGAAGGATGAGCCCCTTTTTGAGGCTGTATATGAGTCCCAGTGGCGGCTGTTCCGGTCAGGCGGCGGAAAGGGTTTTGGTTATGATGTGATTCCCCATCTTGGCGGCCGGGCAGGCAATATGAACATATATGCGAATACAGGGGCGGAAGTCCGTTTCGGATGGGGGCTGCCGGAGAATTTCGGAACATGTCCGATCAGGGCGGGATGCGAAACGAACAGCGAGCCAGATATTTCCGAAAGCAGCGAACCGGGGAGAGAACAGAGCGGAGTCCACTTTTTCCTGGCTGCGGACGGCCGCTTTGTGATATGGGACATTACCCTGGACGGTAATACCGTGCGTGACAGCCACAGCGTCGACAAGGAAACCCTGGTTGCCGATCTTATGGCAGGCATAGGCATGGAATACGGAAGGTTCAATACATCATACTCGTATATATACCGAACGAAACAATTTAAGACGCAGGAACGCAACCAGATCTTCGGAGCGGTAAGTGTCTCTTATTCCTATTGACTCTGATTAGCGGTACGAAATGGATCTTTTACCGGAAAATGGTGGGCGTGAGAGGACTCGAACCTCCACAGGTTTCCCCACTAGATCCTAAGTCTAGCGCGTCTGCCAGTTCCGCCACACGCCCTTGTGAGATAATGTGCGTAAGAAATTTTAATGGATGGCCGGTGATTTTGTCCAATGCCGATTTCCCTCTTGATGAATGCTCTACATTACGTTAAAATGTAGCATCTCTGTTTAACGGGCGATTAGCTCCCCGATAAATCGGGAGAGAGCGTCCCGACACATCGGGAAGGCCACTGGAATTGAACCCAGTATAAGTCAAAAATGATTTTAGATACAATCTCGGGCGATTAGCTCAGTGGGAGAGCGCTGCCTTCACACGGCAGAGGTCGCTGGTTCGAAACCAGCATCGCCTACCATTTTTCAAGATCGATAGCTCGGAGTCAGAAGCGCAGAAGGGAATAAACAACTCCTGTACTTTTGCTCTACTGCTCTATTGCTCCGTTTCCGGCAGTCACTTTAAATTTAAAAATGCCAGTGTCTCGATGTGGAAGGTCTGCGGGAAGAAGTCTATCATCCTGACTGACTCGATGTCATAGTTTGCTGAGAGCTTTCTCAGGTCTCTTGAGAAGGTCGCGGGATTGCAGGAGAGATAGACAATCCTCTGGGGAAGCATCTCAAGAACCTTTATCATCACCTTATGGGACAATCCGGGTCTTGGCGGATCTAGGAGCACAATATCATAATGGTCTCCCGGCTGAAAACGCTCGGCCGTTGAGCGGATGAATGTGCAGTTTGTTATATTGTTTATTTCGAGGTTTCTCCTTCCGTCCTCTATCGCGTACGGGTTCCCCTCGACAGCTGTGACCTCCGCGTCCCCGGCGAGGGGGATGCAGAAGTTCCCGGCACCGGCGTAGAGGTCCAGGACCTTCATGCCTTTAAAAGGCAGGAGCGTGTCCCGGACTATTTTAACGATCGACTGGTTCAGGCCCCAGTTGGCCTGGATAAAGCTGGGTGGAGAAAGTGTGTATTTGTAATCCAGGAGGCCGGCAGTCATATAGGTCTTCCCGAACAACAGCGGCGGATTGTCCCCGATCATGGCCATCAGCCCTGACAGTCCGGCATTCATGAGCCGTGATGCGAGCTCTTCAGCACCCCCGGGTGAGAAGGCA
>JBFLYJ010000153.1:0-7250 GCA_040756635.1 Nitrospirota bacterium | reverse complement strand
GTTACCGATGCCTTGCCTGTAAGCGGTTGTCCAAGCGATGCATTGACTATCTGCTCAGGCAGCTTATCTTTCGCGGACTCAAACAGAAGCTGGTATTCCAGCGGAAGGTAGCGGTAAATTCCCTGCTCAAGTTCAGCAACATTCAATACACACAGATATGTCTCAAGGGCGTGGCGGCAGCCGGCTGAAGGCACCGTGCGGTATGCGGTCCCGTCATCTGTCTGCCTTCGTACCCCCTGTGTGGCCCAGAGCAGAAATGACAGTTCATCGAGGGTCAGCGGTTCTTTTGTAAAGATCCTGTGGCTTCTGCGCTTGTCCATGGCTGACCTGAGATCTACCCTGCCGACTGTCTGCCATTTGTTCTTTTTGATGAGATCTACACGTTTCTTTTCCGGAGGGAATGGTTTTTCGATCGGCGGGGGCGGGATCCCCCTGTGCTGGGCAGTCCGGGAAAAATCGATGGTCAGCCGTACACTGTCTTTAAGGAAGTAACGAAATTGCTCGATCAAATTTCTGTTCATATTATCCCGTATGAATCACAAAGCTCATAACCAAATTATATTGCATAATATCCGCCCAGGCAATAATATTAGACATACAATAACAACTCAACGGATCAATATGGGTATAGGGGGCAAGTGGATTCAGCAAAGGGGATTATATCAGGCCAGCATTTGCGTTACCGATTCCTTGATTGACAACGACGTTTCTTCCGTAAGATTAAATCGTGCCAGGACCTCAGGATCTGCTTCAGGAAGACTGTAATTGCCGCTTGTTCCCAGGGCAAACTGCTGGACCAGTACATCTGCAAGGTGTACGGCCGCTATAATTTCACGGTCGGCGTTGCATAAAGCGGGTTCGTGGTGCCACCTGATCGCGTTGACGATAAATGAGGGCAGACTCCACCAGTCAGCAAGGTGAGCACCTATTTCTTCATGTGTGGTCCCCAATATTTCAGCCTCTGCTCTGAAAATAGTGATTTTTTTCTCACGCGCCATAATGATGATCTTTTTAAATTGTTCCTCCAGGTATCGTGCCTCGATCAGTTTTCCGATATCATGCAGCAATCCTGCCGTAAAGGCCCAGTCTTCATCCTTTGGGTCCATATACGGCAATTCGCTGATAAGCAGTTTTGCCGTTATCCCGCAGGCTATGGAATGGGTCTGAAATGCGCTGAGATCAAACCCCTCAACAGACCTCGGCACGACCGAGCTGAAAACAGCCCCCGAAAGGACGAGTCCTTCAACGATATCCAGTCCTAAAACAAGCACTGCCCGTTTGACTGTATCAACCTGATGCCGCTGGCCGAAGAGGGCTGAATTGGCCCAGCGAAGGAGTTCGGCAGAGATGGCTGTATCCTCTTCTATCAAATCAGCTATCTGATCAATAGACACATTGTCGATATCAACCAGACATTTTTTCACTTTCAGGTATGTATGAGGTAATGAGGGAAGAGAAGACAGAGAGTTAATAATCTTCTGCAGCTTTTCACTTTTCCTCTGGAGCCCTGCAGCCTGTTTAAGCGCCCCCCTGATGACCTCTTTAAGTTCCTCATCCTTCCATGGCTTGGGAAGAAGCTGCTGTGCAGAGCCCTCTGCAAGCGCCTGCACTACCGCCCTGTGGTCTGCATGTCCGCTTAAAAAAATACGTACAACATGAGGATAATACCGTTTTACCCTCTTAAGGAATTCGATACCGTCCATGCCGGGCATCCGGACGTCAGAAATAATAAGATCAATCTTCTCCTTCTCAAGGATTTCGATCCCCTTGTTCCCGCTGTCTGCAAAGAAAAGGTCCCAGGGCTCATCATGCAAAAGACGCCGTAACGATTTAAGGACATTCTGTTCATCATCTACGAAGAGGATGGATTGCGGCCTGTTACTCACATAATCTCCCGGTATTTTGGTCTTGATATAAATACGACTTTTTTACGGCAACACTTAAATCGCAATAATCCTCTTTATTGAATAAATTTATCCTGTAAAGGCAGGTATACTCCAAGAACTTATTGAATTCGATAAGGTTTTTGAATTTCTTCTTTACATTTAATGATAAAGCCCTGACACTCTGTTTTATAATTGTCTCTTCGGTATCGACAAATAAGTTCCCGGAACATACCTGCCTTTTTTTGTAAATAATCAGGGGTAGCTAAATGCAAACGAAAATAATATGAGAGCGGTTGAAGGGCCCGGGAATTATTCCTGACCGTCTTTTTCAATCAATTTCATCAGCCCTGAGAGTTTCTTCTCCAGATCATCCGGAATCTGTTTCTCTATCACAAGATCGTGCTGCAAAGAGGTATCGAGAAGCCCGGCAACCTGGTTATAGGCAGTGAGTCCCGCCGCTTTGATCGTTCCAGTAAAAGGAAATACAAAATACAGAATCATCAGATAGCTAACCGGTTTAACGATTGAGTGCCAGCGGATGGAAAAACAGGATTCTATCCCGTCATGAAACATGTTATAGACAAACTTAACTACAAAAAAGATAAAGAATAATACAAAAACAAACCCTAAAGCCCCGAAAAACAGAAGTGTGAGTGCGTCCCTGGAATCCGTCACCACAAGGCCCATATCTTCTTTGGGTTTTACGTCCATATTCATCATATGATATAACCAATACCCGCATCCCGCTATCCAGATTATATTGAGAACCGCTGCGACGGACTTTTTATGCCTATGGATCAGCTGGAAGAACTTTGAATCTGTTACCTTGGCAAGATACAGATTAAAATCCGACCTTATTTCCTCAGTCCATGTAAAGAATTTCTGCATTGTGTCATTTTCGGCGAATTTGTTAGTCAGCCACTGAATTTTCATATTATCCCCTTATAATTAAATATTGCTTATCAAATATTCGGGTAATAACAGAAAGAACTTAAATAAATTTCTGCTGGCTGCGAAAATAAATATCTGTTTTTTTCGGGGGCTGATAAATGTGGAATGATAATTAAATTATACGGACATCATTAAACTCATATATTTCTCTGTCTCTGCGAGCGAATCGACAACGACGTCCGCAGAGGTATCAAACAGACTTTCCTTTGAGTATGGTCCGGTAGCGACTGCGATACAATGAGCTCCGTGTATCTTGGCACACTGTACGTCCCTTGGGGTATCCCCTATAACAACGCAGTCCTGCGGGACAAATTTATAACCCTTTTTATCAAATTTCTCCAATGCTATAGGCAGCAGCTTGTCCCGGTCTTCATCGTCACTCCCGAAGGCGCCATCAATAAAATAGTTATTCAGACCAAAGGCGCCAAGTTTTATGCTGGCCCCTTTTTCGAGATTGCCCGTAAGCAGACCGATAATCAAATCCATCTGCTTCAGCATATTGAGTATTTCTCCTATCCCCGGTTTTAAGTGACGAAGTGGATTATTAATTTCACGTTCCAGGAAGGTGAGATACATGGCCTCCATTTTCCCGACATTACCGTCCATATAGGGGAGGTTGTGAAATTTCAGGCCGTCTTTCATGATTTGAGGGTCTGTCCTGCCAGCCATCTGAATGTCCTTAAAGGCGTCACTAATGCCGAAAAGCGCATGAAATGCGAGGTTCATCGATCGGGTACCCGCCCCGCCGGCGCTTATCAGGGTGCCGTCAATATCAAAGAGTACCAGCTTCTTCCTGTTACTGTTCATAGCGATATATTATAACCATTCGCACAGCGAAATTTTTATTGATCCATTATTTATAGATATTCATGTAATGCTTTTTATTCACCTTATTTTCCCCGCAACAATATTAGATCCACCGAGAATAAATACTGGTTGAAGATACTGTCATTAAGGGGAAAGAATGCTGATTATCAGGTTGTCGGTGATAGTATTGGAAAATGGGGGAAACTTAAGTCAGCAGAAATTGACTTTAGTTCCGACATTATGTTAAAAAATATGTCTATCAAATAATCTGGAGGCATTTCATGTACGCTATAATTGAGACTGGTGGAAAACAATACAGGGTCTCCGAAGGAGACACTTTAAAGATCGAAAAGATAAATGATAATGAATCGATTACCTTCAATAATGTCCTGATGGTCGCTGACGGAGACAATATCTCGTATGGTAATCCTTACATCGCAACAGCAACGGTGTCAGCTGATGTTCTGGGGACAGCCAAGGCAAAAAAAGTCCTTGTCTTTAAACAGAAATTGAGAAAAAATCACAGAAAACTGAGAGGACACAGGCAGCAGTACACCTCAGTTAAGATCAGTAAAATTCAGGTAAATTAATATTATTTTTGGAGGATAAATCATGGCTCATAAAAAAGGTGTTGGCAGTACCAGGAACGGACGCGACAGTGAGTCACAACGCCTGGGCGTAAAAAGGTACGGGGGCCAGGTCGTAAAAGCCGGGAATGTTCTTGTAAGACAGAGAGGAACAAAGTTTCATCCGGGCTTTAATGTCGGCAAGGGAAGTGATGACACCCTGTTCGCCAAGATAACAGGTATCGTAAAATTCGAGCGCAAGGGCAAGACAAAACAGCAGATAAGTGTTTATCCTGCGGAAGCCTAAAATAAATCATATATTGAACTTTAAAGGCGGGATTTCCCGCCTTTTTTATTTCCCGTACATATACCGGAATCCTATATTTTACAGCCTGGGATGTTGCGGCAAAATCCGTAACTTCATCAGATCATGGAAACTACATTTTGGCTCCCCGTTCCGTTATATCTCTTGATACCGGGGCATCATCTAATATAGAACTATGCAATTCATTGATCAGGTCAAGATTCATATCAAGGCAGGAGACGGCGGCAGAGGCTGTGTAAGCTTTCGTCGTGAGAAATATGTCCCCCGGGGAGGCCCTAACGGCGGGGACGGCGGCAGAGGCGGACACATTTATTTTCACGCTACAGGAGAGATTAATACACTTCTTGACATCAAGTACCAGCAGTTGTACAGGGCCGAGCACGGACAGCACGGAATGGGCAAAGACATGCATGGCAGAAATGGAAAAGACCTTATCATCCCCGTTCCCCTTGGCACCCTGATCAGGGATCTTGACACGAATGAGCTCCTTTGCGACCTCACCGAAGAGAATCAGGAGTTCATCGCTGCTAAAGGTGGAAAGGGAGGGCTCGGCAACGCCCACTTCAAAAGTGCTACCAGACAGGCACCAAGGTTTGCACAACCAGGAGAGCCGGGAGAAGAGATGGACCTGACATTGGAGTTAAAACTACTTGCCGATGTCGGACTTATAGGGCTGCCAAATGCCGGCAAATCGACTTTAATCAGTGCCTTATCTTCAGCAAGGCCCAAGATAGCGGATTATCCTTTTACTACTCTTGTCCCCAATTTAGGAGTAGTAAAGTTCGAGGAGTATAAAAGCTTTGTCATCGCCGATATCCCCGGATTAATCGAGGGGGCGCACGCAGGCACCGGTCTGGGTTTCCAGTTCCTCCGTCATGTTGAAAGGACATCTGTACTCCTTCACCTCGTAGACATATCAGAGATGGCGGAAGGTGATCCTGTCGAGAATCTCGAAAAGATAAATAAAGAACTGGGGCTCTTTAGTCCTGATCTGATAAAAAAGCCCCAGGCCGTTGCCGGGACAAAGCTTGACATTAAGGGAGACGGGAAAAGGCTTGACACGCTCGCCCGATATTGCGATGATAAACAGTATGATTTTTTCCCTATATGCGCGGTAACTGGAAAAGGGCTGAAAGATCTATTACAATATTTAGCCAAAACAGTCGAGGAGCATAAAAGCAGGTAAAAGGGCCCCTTCCCGGGGCCGGGACAGAGCCGACTAAACCTGCCCTAATAACTTGGTCATGAAACGACTTGTAATAAAAATAGGGAGCAATATCCTGGCCTCCGCCGAGCAGGGACTTGATACCAGAAGGCTCAGGGCGATTGCCAGAGATATCTCGGATGTAGTAGACGCCGGGCATCAGGCGGTCATGGTCTCTTCAGGAGCTGTCGCTGCCGGACTAAAAAAGCTGGGACTCAGGAGCAAGCCCCAGGACATCAGGCTCAAACAGGCAGCTGCCGCTATCGGACAGTCAAGCCTCATGTGGGCATACGAAAACAGTTTCGCCGATTTCAATAAAAAGGTGGCCCAGGTCCTGTTGACCAAAGATGATATTTCAAACCGCCTGAGGTATATCAACGCCAAAAATACCTTATTTACGTTGATGAGTTATGGAGTAATCCCTGTGATCAACGAAAACGATCCTGTTGCCGTGGATGAAATCAAGTTCGGGGACAATGACATGCTCGCTGCCCTGACTGCCAGCCTTGTTGAAGCGGACGCGCTGATAATATTGTCGGATGTCGAGGGTCTATATTCAAAGGACCCCGCACAGAAAGGGGCAAAGATAATTAAGCGTGTTTCTGAAATTACCCCGGACATCGAAAAGCTCGCGGGGAAGAGCGGCAGTATGGTCGGGACCGGTGGAATGTATTCGAAGGTCCTCGCAGCCAGACAGGCCACAAACCACGGCATTCCCGTCATAATATTGAGCGGGAAAAAACGCGGTATATTAAAAAAATTTTTTGAGGGTAGTGAAGCCGGAACATATTTCGAACCAAAAGAGCAGAGGATGTCCTCCAAAAAAGGATGGATTGCCTACGGGGTAAAATCAAAAGGGGCAATTTACCTTGATGACGGTGCGGTAAAGGCACTGACCGTGTCGGGAAGGAGCCTTTTGCCTTCAGGCATACTTAGAATCGAGGGGGCCTTCGAGGTTGGAGACTATGTCAGGTGCGTCACGAAAGAAGGCAGGAAAATCGCCAAGGGGCTTACCAATTACTCATCAAAAGATCTTGAGCATATCAAGGGGAAAAAAACTTCTGATATAGAAAAAACACTGGGGTACAAATATTCGGATGAAGTAATCCACAGGAACAACCTGGTGGTGATTTAGGATCATAAAACATCCTCTAAAGTTGTCGTAATTCCGACCCTCCTGTATTAATCGTTCTGAATTATTTCCCAGCGAATCGGAATTCGTTTTATCCCGCGGTTAAAAAAAAAGGGGAGACATAGTCTCCCCTTTTTAATCTCTCTTATTGTATATCAGTCAGCAGGCGAAATAGGCGCGCCGGGTGTTACCCAACCGTCTTCCCACTCCGCAAAAACACCTTCACTGATTGAGTATTCAAACCCTCCCGAAAAACCGTTACCTGAAAAGTCCGTGATGTCAGCCCCTTCTCCCTCATTTAAACGATAATATGCTGCCAGACTGGGGTCACTGCGGTCGCACTCGCCGCCTATGCCCAGCTCCGTAGCTTTACAGTTGT
>JBFLYJ010000152.1:0-7298 GCA_040756635.1 Nitrospirota bacterium | reverse complement strand
TTGACGCTCTTCGCAAGGCCTATGCGGCGCAACTGCCGGATAGGATCCAGCAAATTGAAGCGATGTGGGAGACACTGCGGGATCGGCACGAATGGAACAAAAAGGAGTTCGGTGAGTTCCGTGCGGCAATACATTCGCTGGCCGGTTCATCGGGCACATTCGGTTACATGTCTCTCGGAAAAGAGGCCGGGAGACTGAACATGTTTTTGCACCAGATCATGGAAAGGGATAAAGCCCCGGAGGACGACCAGAAGGTCCGAATCGCAGCTCACGTGGAACTGCTGAAACATTTCGCAGAAGATGTAGAAAAGATAACCGCTTCCCCGGAAAATGCGGGCGTTCCGGTTAAGCAGATGCATAACGATAGAGAAGGTCTTATCTTTTTGGTCGAGGACGATCCATTGATGAGACAAGGACTTGCATCTCAAATCGGATATTACGGATATACGGTGCACTCTTTTTCCCGCCCGGGTGAGATAAAGGAAGCCCTGAAGGGGAATGCGCCTTCAGCGATAATTATGGATGTAATGTTCCCTGAAAGCGGCCTCGCGGGCATCGAAACTATAGCGGAGTTGAAAAAATCGTCAAACATTCAGTCGCCGGTGATTTTTATTACCGCCAGAGACGATATGTCAGCCCGTCTTGAAGCCGTTCGCGTAGGAGCAAAATCATATTTGACCAAACCCCTGGACGTGAGGACATTAATCAACAGGCTTGACGAACTTACAAAACGGGAAAACGAGCCTTTCCGTGTCCTTGTAGTAGATGACGAGCCGGATGTAGCGGAACAGCATGCGCTTATCTTGCGGCAGGCAGGTATGACCGTGGAAACAGTTACCGATCCTATGAAGGTCGTAACGTTTTTGTCCAGGTTTCTGCCGGACCTGATTCTGATGGACATTTACATGCCGGAATGCAGCGGGTTGGAACTCACTTCAGTCATCCGCCAGTATGAGGAATATCTCAGCGTCCCCTTATTGTTCCTGTCCGTTGAATCAGATCTGGAAAAACACCTTGATGCCATGCTGTGCGGAGGGGATCATTTTCTGGTAAAGCCTGTAATGCCCGGGCAGTTGATTTTTACCGTGACCGTCCTGGCGGACCGTTACCGCAAGCTGCGGTCACTGATGAAAAGAGACAGAATGACGGGCCTTTTAAACCACACGGCCACCGTAGAACAACTGAAGATAGAGATTGAACGCTCCAAAAGAAGAGGCTCCGGACTTGTATTCGGGATGATAGATCTTGACAACTTCAAATCCGTAAATGACGCGTACGGACATCCATCCGGTGATCACGTGTTAAAGAGTCTCTCGATGTTGCTGCAGCAACGCCTGCGCAAGACAGATATAACCGGACGCTACGGAAGAGAAGAGTTCGCCTTTATTCTTATCGATACGGACATTGCGTCAGCAATGAAAACGATTGAAGATATACGGGAGAGATTTGCGATGATTCGTCATAAGTCCGACGACGGGCAGGAATTCTCTTTAACCCTGAGCTGCGGAGTCGCCGCGTTTCCTGAATATAAAGACGCGGACACCCTTATAAATGCTGCGGACAAAGGACTGTATGATGCGAAGAAAATCGGCAGGAACAGGATAGTCAAAGGGTAATGTATCAGCGGAAATAATATTATTGTGCGGCTGTTTGTTCCAGGAACAAACAGGATAAGCGGCAATTATTTATCGACATACGGAAAAGCCTTAACGGTCATTGCCTCAAGTCTTGTCCTTCCTGCGGTCTCCCCGATTACTGGAACCTGTCCCAAGATTTAATATCCGGAATTCTTCATGCCCCCCCATGACATTTCACCCTTATAATTGTAATTCACGTCACCGCATTATGCATATGGGAATATCCATAATAGCATCAACAGGACATCCCATTGAGCAGCGGAGGGGACAGTGATAATCGACAAGCTGGTCGTAAGATTCAAAGACAAAACATTGATCAAGGGTATGGCAAAAGACTTTTCGTTCTATAAATCCTATTTCACGATGAAACTCCTGGATGGCGAAGAAGTGAAGGTGAAGGTTGATATGATGAAGGCTGCATTTATAGTTAAAAGTTTCGCAGGTAATCAAAACTATAAGTATAAATATGAAGACAACATCCCGTACGCGGGACCAAAGGTCAAAGTGGAATTCATCGACGGCGAGATAATGATCGGTTACAATGTATATGATATATACGGACCGTACGGCTTCTTCATGCAGCCTGCGGACCTGCAGGGTAACAATAAATGCGTGTTTGTAGTTGCGTCTTCCATCAGGGAATTGACCATGCTGGAGGACGGCATAGAAATCTCACGGATTCATAATCTCTGATCCGGCCTCTGACTCCATCAAACCGATCAGTATCCCGTTGTGTCAGGTAAAACAGTTTCAAACTAATTCATCCTTAAACGGGCATCATCGACAGGGCTTTTTGAGATGTGAAATTTCTCAGTCTCCCGGCGCCGGCCGGCCGTTGATTTCCTGAGAAATCCATACAAAAATAATCCTTGACAACTACCTGCAATAGACATATCATATTTCCCATCAACAGAATCCCTGGACTTTTTTTGCATTCAATATGAAATTTAGACATTTCAGTATCTTACTTATCACACTGTTCATTTGGACCGCATTGGCATCTCAGTCGTGGTGCGGACAGGTTGTCACTGAAGAAACGAGACTCTGGGCGAGAAAGGCCCTGCAGGAGGAAAAGGGTATCGAGACAGTCAAGGGAAAAAATACCCTGGCTGTCCTGTATTTTCAGAACAAAACAGGCAGGCCCGATCTTGATCCTGTCCGGAAAGGTCTGACGTTGATGCTGATAACCGACCTTTCGACTCTGGAAGGGCTGCAGATAGTGGAAAGAACTAAGCTTCAGGCCCTTACCGAGGAAATGGGTCTTGGGACCTCAGGACTGGTAGAGCCGGGGACTGAACCGCGTGTCGGGAAGATGCTTGGCGCGGAATGGCTTATGGGCGGTGACATTATGGGCGGTGACCCGGTTGAACTTCGCGTTCAGTCAGATCTGCTTGATGTTCCGGCGGCGCAGAGCATCGGGCAGCAGACCGTAGAGGGCGGACTTGAAGACCTATTCCGCCTGGAAAAGGACATTCTGTTTGATATTATTAAGACCTTAAAAATAAAACTCACGCCGCAACAGCAGGCGGCGCTGAAGAAACCCTGTTCCACGAGTGCGAAGGCCCTGATGGCCTTCTTCAAAGGGATAAACGCGAGTGACCAGGGGGATTATGAAGGGGCGGCGGAGCAGTATGAAAAGGCCCTGAAAAATGATCCTGGTATATGTGAAGCGGAGCCTGCGCTGAAGGAATTGCAGGTATTGGGACTGGTGACTGTCAAGACCAGGAGCGGGGAGCTGTTAAGGTCTATGAAAGACCGGACCTCGCTGACCGATCAGTTAGGCACCGAAGATAGTATGAAAAGGGAACCAGGCCCGGAGACGACCCCGAGTCCGGTCTCGATCGACCTTCAATTCTGACGGAATATTAAAACGAGGGAAACATGAAAAAGACCGTATTGATTATTGTGCTGGCGATATTCATGATGACCGTAAGCTGCGGGAGCAGCGGAAATTCAAATTCGTCATCATCTGACTCCACCGCGGTAACTATACGTCTTGGGCAGTCAGGACCTTCCTCAGCGGGTGTTTCGGGGGCGGTGAGTACTTCAGCCCTGCCTACAGGAGTGACCATGGTCAGGGTTACGGTGTCCGCTGAAGATATGGTCACTGTAATAAAAGAAGTCTCTGTAGCCGGTCTGAGTTCCGTGACCATTACCCTTGACATCCCGAACGGGCCTAACAGGCTTATACTGGTTGAGGCGCTGGACGCATCGGGGAATGTCATGTACAGCGGTGAGACGGTCGTAAACCTCAACGGAGAACCTGTCCAGTTGACCATCTCGATGCTGCCTGCATGCAATTTATTCGTAGAAGTAAACGGAGTGGATGAATCAGACTGCACCGACAGCGGTAATCCTTGCGGTTCAGTGACATACGCGCTGACCCAGACAAGCGGCAATATGAATATATGCGTGGCAGCCGGTACTTATACGGATCAGGTGATAACCCTGAAGGCCGGGGTCGGCATAGTATGCCGGGGGGCCGGTCACAGTTCAATAATAGTGACTCCGTTTGGCGAAGTAGCTTATACGAGCATGCTGGGCGCTCCCGATTCTTTTATCAGGGGGTGCTATATCACCGGCGGTATAGACGATGACGGTGAGAACATTACCATAAATGATTGTGAATTAAACGGCGGCGGTTCCAGTGCCGGGATCGTATTGTCCGGGAATTCTGAGATAAAGAATTCTCATATCGCGGATTACAGCGGAGAAGGAGATAACGCCGTCACAATCAACGGAGGCAATTCCACACTGTCCAATAATACCATAGATAATAATTGGGACGGGATTGTAATATCAGGCGGCAATCCGAATATAACGGGTAATATCATCAGCAGCAACTGGAGCGGAATGAGCATCTCTGCCGGTGCGCCTGTAATTTCGGGCAACACGATATCAGGTAACGACTGGACAGGTATTTACATAAGCGGTACCGCTGTCCCAACTATATCGGGCAATTCAGTGACCGGTAATGCCATAGGTGTTTATGTATGGGGTGGAGTACCGGTTGTTTCCGGTAATAATGTCCTGAGCTGTAATACTTCTGTGGACCTTGAAAACCTTACAAGCAGCGTTATAGATGCAAGAAATAATAAATGGGACCATGCTTCACCGTCCGTAAGCAATTATCCGGACGGCTGCGCCACCGGAGTGGATGTCTGCAATACCGATATAGTCCCCGGAAGCGTAAACGTCAGCGGCAGCACACAGACTTCGTCTCCCTGTCTGTAATGATGGAACATAATATTATGAAAAAATGCCATATAAAAAAGACCGCACTGCAATCGATAAAATTATTGCTTGTCGGTGCGATAATTCTTTTTATTGCAGGCTCGGGTTACGGTGCAAACTTAGATGTACAGACCGGATTTAACGTGGACTACTGGGCGGACAACCAGGACAGCAGCGCGGTCCAGACCCATATACCTGTTGAAATCACTTACAGCCGCAGTAATTATTCACTTGGCCTTCTTACCGGTTATGCCAACACACATGTGGGGCTTGCCCATAAGGGGAAACACTCATTTGCCCATGTGCTCGATACCAAGGTGAATTTTACCTACGATATATCAAAAGGTCTTCCCTTTGGCCTGCTTTTCGGACTGGACATTAATCTGCCTACCGGCAAGACCGGACTGGAACAGAAGGAACTGCAGTTTATAATGGACCCTGATCTGGTATCCATATCCAGTCTTGGCGAGGGATATAATGTTAACCCGACCCTCTCCGCTGCGAAGGAATGGGGGGCGCTTGTCGCGGGCGCCGGTGTAGGATATCTGTGGAGAGGGGAGTATGACTTCAGTGAAACGGTAAAAGATTATGATCCCGGAGATATATCCAATACGAGCGCCGAGGTCCGGTACTTTTTCTCCCCAGTATGGAACGGCCGCGTGTTCGGCAATTACGTATGGTACGGCAAAGACAGGGTAAGGGGCGATGATTTTTATCAGGAAGGGGATTATTACCAGATGGGACTGGGAGTAAATTACGCCCGTACTAACTGGCTTGCCGGTTTGACGGTCCGAGGCATATTCAGGGAAAAGAGCAGCTCTCTGGACACGGGGGGAGGGTTGAGCACTGAGGGCAGCAAGAGCCGCGGTGATGAATGGGCCGGGGACCTGACCGTCAGCTATCAGGTAGATGACGAGACCACGCTGAAGTCTTTTATACAGGGGCTTCATGTCAGCAAGAACGGCTATTCCGCCGAGGAGACACGCTTTGTCGGGAGAAGGGAAAAATATACGATTGGTATCGGCGCTTCGAAGGAATTCACAAAGCAGGTTGAGGCTGGAGCGACCCTTAAAGGCTTTACCATGCGTGATGCTGAAGCCAATTTCCCTGAGACAAAAAGCGGCCGCCATTACCTTGGTGCATCATTTATAGTAAACCTCACCTCAAGATTTTCCGGCATCTAAAGCTGAAGCCCTGTGCGGAGGGCTGGTGCATTTCAGACAGCATCTTTTTCGGCCGGTGATCGCATCAACGCATGTTATTGACATCTATGCATGGAAGTGCTATGCTTACTACAGAATTTTAGAAGTTTTTGTAGTTTATGAAGCCACAAAGATTTTTAATCTTTGCGGCTTTTTTTTTAAAGTTTGCCCTTCTGAGATTTGAATATGCAGATAAGGAGGTAAAAGAAATGAAACAAGGAACTGTTAAATGGTTTAACGACAGCAAAGGTTTTGGATTCATAACAGGTGAAGACGGGACAGACGCTTTTGTGCATCATACGTCTATCCAGGGCAACGGGTTTAAATCCCTTGCTGAAGGTGACTCAGTAAGCTTTGACACCGAGAGCGGACCGAAAGGCCCGAAGGCCGTCAATGTTGTAAAACTGTAAAAGAACCGCAGAAGGCCCCTTCCTGACGGAGGGGGCCTTCTTATTTGGAGGAAAGTGATCAATAGATATCAGACAAGGAGAGATAAAAATCAGGAGAGGGTTGATACAGGTTTTGTTAATAAACACTTCCCTGATGTGGCAAGCATTGTGATCGATATCAGATACACCCAGAACGGGGCAAAATCACTGGTGCGTAAAATGAATTATGCTCCGGACAGTTATGCCTTTTTCAAGGTGGCCTGTCTTAGCGACGACTGCGTCGACGGCGGGTTTGACATGACCGGGATAATAAACTCCATGGTCAGAAACCACAGTCGGGAATCAAAAGGAGAACTCTTGTGCGATGACACCGGTCCTCGCCCCGGCCACTCAAATATCGTCTATGAAGTGACGATCCAATACGTATAAAAGATACTGTTTCATAATTTGGATGGATGTCTATGATTAAGGAAAATAAATGAATAAGATAAAAAATGTAGCTCTGGTTGCGCATGATAACCGGAAAAAAGATCTGATTGAATGGATTGAATGGAATTACACGTCACTGATAGAACATAAAATGATATGCACCGGGACAACCGGGATAATGGTTGAGCAGGCGCTGAAAAGAAAACTTGCGGATGAGAAACATGATTTTCACATAACAAAATTAAAATCCGGTCCGCTGGGAGGTGATCAGCAGCTCGGCGCCATGATCGCTGAAGGGAAAGTCGATATAATCATATTTCTCTGGGACCCGATGCAGCCCCAGCCGCATGATGTAGACGTCAAGGCCCTGCTGCGCATCGCCGTTCTTTACAACATACCGACAGCAT
>JBFLYJ010000151.1:0-7319 GCA_040756635.1 Nitrospirota bacterium | reverse complement strand
TCTAAATGTTGAAAATCTCCCTTATTGCTTAGTCCTCCCCCAGCTATATTTCCAAGCTCCGTATAATACAGATGTCCCATCTCACTTCCAGTGCAATTATAGCCATTGCAAGGGCCTGTCCCAGTTTGGTTCAGGGCTGTTGGCAGTCGCCAGTCATCATAAATTATCCCGCCGAAATTTACCGTTAAAGCAGATGCCCAGCCCATCTGGGAATTCCAATCAGCAGTGGAATGTGTGTAATCGTACCAGGTGATATTAAAGTCGCTGTCATAGATTAACCGATTGCCATTGATGTCGGTGCCACGGTTTTGCAAGGCTGCATGAGACTGTACAGAAAATCCTAAGACAGTAGCAAAAAAGAATAAAAACATAAATAACTTATTCATGCTTCTTTACCTCCTAAGATATTTTCATTGCCTACATGGCAAAGTACAAATTAAGTTATTTGCAATATTGAAAAGCATTTTCTTAAGACATCGAAAAACGGGGTTTCCGTAGATCCCGTGCTGCTTATAAGCAATAATATTGCCAGCAAAAAGAGACCTAATTATTGTTTTTAATCAATGGATTTTGGAAGATCGGAAAATTTAAAAGTGTAGCATGTCACATGATCGTGTCGTGCCGACATGTGCATTGTCATTCAGTCATATGGCAATTGCCAATATCTCAATGCATTATGAGATACTGGATTATTGATAAATGGTAAGTATCATGATCTGTATCTTCTCTGAATATCGATAATTCTCAAAGTGGTCCATCTGAAAACCTAAAGAAACTACCTTTGGCACTGGTTCACTCCAGTGTTTTCTGCAACCAGGATATTTGTAAGTCGGAACATACCTTTATGTCATCAATGATTAAGACTGACACAAGCATGTCGATTCTGACGGTCACTTAGCATGATGATGAAGGGTTAAGAAAGACAAAGGTATTATTAAACGGCATCGGGCAGATGGCTTTCTAATAGTAGTACCGAGTGCAAATTGACTGTACTGCTTGCCAGTGCCAAAAGAATTATAGAGACAAAAGAGGAGAAATAAAATACAATATTGGGCATACACATCCGGGACATGATGTTGGTATTATGCGACGGCTCGTTCTGATTTAGACACGCTCACATTAACGACAATAAAAGACTTAAAAAAAACAGAAGCAAAACAAAGGCATTGATTACCAGTCAGTCACTTTTTCGATATGCGTATCGCTGCTTTGACAAATTTCAGACAAAAATACATTGCAGGCAATCTATTCGCTTGACATGCTGAGGTCTAATAAGTGTTAGGTACGTTACTTAATTTCCTAAGTATGTTAGATGATAACATCGCACTTTGTGACTTCTCAAACAAATCTCGGAGTGCCATCTCAAACCGTTCTGTTTGATTGCCTTCTTTCAAACTCAAGTTAGGAACGCCATGATGAGCACTGCCTTCTCCACTAACAGTTTCTACCCATACAGTTTTGCCGGTTGATTTATTTGACAGACTCCATTCTATAACAATGGTAGTCTTTGCATCTTTAGCTCTTATTGATGTTGCGGAAATAATCTTGGGTGTTAATATGTAAACTGCAACATCAACCTCAGGACTGACATTATCACCCGGTATAATGGGATCAGTAAATACATTTTTAACCAGCTGAATTGAGTGGTACGAAAGATTTTCGCCCATTGGTACAATATACCTGTCCGGGTCATAAAATGTTACCAAGTTTGAATTCAGTAAATCATCAGATAATTCCAGCTTTACACGAAGATTAATTCTGTCTTGTACCGTAGGCAATGATACATTATGAATGGGTTGTTTATAGGTATGAGTAAATGAGCATCCTCCTGTGACCATCAGAATCACTACAGGTACCAGGATATTGAAGAATCTTCTTAGATTAAGCCAGCCTAACAATGTCATTGACTAACCCCCTTTAAGGAAATATTTAAGCAATAAGGATACGATTTATCTGAGACCGGATTTGATAATAGAAAGCACATGTTAGTATGATCTTTGTCTTTAAATTTATCCCAACTGAGATATAGAAAGCCTGATGCCATTTGCCCAGGATTTAACGTTTTAGAGCGAAATTTATTTGATTCAAAATTATCATCAATCACTCTTGCATTAGACTCACTCATGTCTGCTGCTATAAAAAGTAAAGGGGATAAGACAGCTGTTACTGCCATCATATTTTGAGAATTATTGATCATTTCAGTCGCAGGGGTATCTTTCGACGAATTTCCTTCATCGCTTTGCAATGTTATTGAGTCTGACTTTAATATAAAACTATCTTCATTGTTATTATTTTTTACCGCAAGATAGATCGGTAAAATCCCTTTTCCCATCATGTCTGTACCAAAGTAAGTTAATTGATCATCCCGACTCAATAAAGGTTTTGCAATTGCAGATACTCCCTCAATTGCCGATGAGCTCTCAAAAGATTTATCAGCGGGTATGGGATATTGTTGAATTGATACATGTGAACAGGCACTAATTCCAAAATAAATTATAAAGAAGCAAGTAGTCCACAACCTATTTTTTAGCCTTATTGTTTGGTTCATATTTCGTCCCTCCGGAAGTTCAGTAAATATCAATTTATAAGCCCCAACTATTTGGATATTATTTTCACATAACCAAATAAATATATCAGTTTATCATTTTAAGTTACAAGAATTATTTTAACTTTATAAATTCTTTCATTCGGCTATGGTACAGGTTGTAAAGATGTCCGACAACAGGTGATGTATGCATACATATTAACTAATTCAGCACGTGATCTGTATTTATCTCTTTCAGGATGAAATCAAGCCCTCTGGTGCATAATTCAAATTATTGATACATGCGAATTTTCAATAAGTTACAGTCTCAATAAATTCTGAAGATATGTAGAAGTAATTAATACTGGCAGATCACTACCGAAATTATAAAAAGAAAAAGAGGCCGTGATCATGCACGACCTCTGTCTTTCTATTGTTCTTTGGAGAAAGGCTTATAAATCTTCCTCTTCGTAAAGATTCTTAGTTCTTCTCTCTTCAAATGGTCATGATGATGCCTTGCCTGCTTTACCACATAAGCGGCAAGCATCCTCTTTTGTTCAATAATCCCTTTCCATGCTGGTATTCCATTGAGCTTGTCAAATTCACTAATAATTGCCCCCCTGTTTTTTGTACTGCATACGTCCCAGAGGACAGCCTTTGCCCCTCTGTAACTGTCTTTGGTTAATCTGACAGTGACGGATTTTTCACGGGTTATTTTGAATCTGACATCATCACTGACTTTTACTTCCAATGCCTTTTCAGTGACATCGTAAAACCGGTCATCGCATAGAATGGCACCGCTAATTTCCCCTAGGGTATGAAAAATCACTGCCTGATCATACCACCGCAAGAAGTAGAAATTAGAGATGCCTTTTTGCTTTAATCTGGATCTCCGGTATTTAGACATGGCTATCCCATACTTTTGGATCAATTTCCTGTCGATTTCTTCCCACTTGTACTCTTTTCGTAACGGATAGACCACATGGCAATAATGCCTGTATCCCCGTCCAATCAGAAAAACACAGACCTGCAAAAATCCTTGCCAGTTTTCACAAAGGTAATTCATTGTTTCACCTCCCGGTTAATTAAATGAATCGGGCTCCCGCCCGGTTAGTTTCTACCTCAAAAATCAGATTAATTTAAGATTTCCAGGGAAGAAACTAACCCCAAATAGAAGATTGCCGGACAGGAACTTTTGGGGGTGCTTGATTCAGGATGCCAATCCCGAGCACGTCAGACCACCACTGCCTGCAGCGGTCCTTGGTCCCTACTCATTCCAGCTCCCATTCCTCGCATGCGATTTGTCGCACCGTTCGGAACTTGCCCTATTGGTTATACATGTCGGGATCAGGCTCAGGTCGCTCCATCATGATTTGTGTACTTAAATGCACAGGGCCGAATTAAGAAGAGCCCTCTTACTCACCGTAAACGGCTTTCAGTACATCACGATTTCATAGCAGTTTGGCCTCGCCTCTTCCTGGTCCCTTTCGCGGTTGCACCCACCTGGTTTCTTGCCACCTGAAAGATCAGGCCGGTTTGGGCGCTTTGGCCTGGAGCATCATCCAGGGCCTTAACGGGTTGAGCTGTATGCTTATAGGGATTACTCCCCGCCATAGTTGTGTATGGCCTGACGCAATGTCAATTACTCCCCCGCCGCGATTGCGTTATGGTCTTTCAATCATCCCGCAATGGAGATTTTCACTCCTTCATGCATAACGCGCTCCTTTGATGATTTGCTCTAAAGGAACGGTTTCAAGGTCGCCCTAATCCGGTTAAGCCAGTGGATAGAAGGAATTACTCATTCCAGCCTCCGTTGCCACCCGGCGGGCTGCTCTCACAGCACCGGGCGGCATCCCCGTCTGACTGCATATCCTGAGGCATACAGGACATTGGCGTCAGGCGGACCCACCTCCATTGGATTGTCATCCAGTGTGGTGAGACGCAATCTTCTCATTGGCTTCTTGTGATTTTTGTTGGGCTTGAATTCTTACAGATTCTTTCCAGGACGGAAAATGAAGGTGGGACAGTACGGAGACTTGTTGGATCGCTTGTTCCAACGAAACATTTCTTTGCCTTTCAAGCATTCATGATAACTCCTTGATTCCAATCAGATCAATTCACGTTGAGCGTATACCCGCAACTTCCATTAAGAATTAAGATACAGGGCGTGACGACCGCATGATCGATCACGCATTTCGTAGTCCTACAGAGAATTAATATTGGTTATATATTACCTCCTCGTTAATAAACATAGCGGTTCACTTCCCGCTTTGTTAAACGGACGTGGGATATTAATCAGATACTGCCTGTCTGATGGGTAAGATCATGGGTATAATCATTCCCCTGACATTAAAAACCAGGCTGCTATGGGTATAAATATACCCATAATCTTTCCCATAATGTCTGATTTAGTCCGGCATCAAGCGCAGATATTAATCTAAATCGGATTTTAGTTCTGAAAAACCTTTCGAGATGCTTAGACTCGTAATAGTATTCAGATCAACCTGACATCCTCAGCATAATTACAGGGGGTACGATCGGGGGTACAAACATACCCCCTCACCGATTATTTTATGAGAAGTGAACAAGTGGGGGGCACAATTGGGGGTACGAATGTACCCCCTGAGGCGCATTCAGTCTTTTGCCGGAGACAATTATCCTTAGAGTTTATAGCACCTCTTCACCAGCAATTCACTGCTATTCAACATGTCTGCCAATCCTCATGGACTTCAGATCGATTGTAACGTAGGTAAAAGGGGCCATTTGTCCGGGCTGGATACAAATGGTGCTGCCGAGTCTTGTATGCCATCGTCCGCTGACTTCCGGAGATTCATGAATATGTCCGTGAAGGGAGAGCAGGGGTTGCTGCTCACGAATGAAATTATAAAGGGCCTTTGAACCAACTTCCTCACCATGCCCGCATTTGTCCAGGCCCAATCCGTATGGAGGCATATGGACCACATAAATGCTTTTTGACATATTGTCAGGACGGACCAGATTGTTTAACTCATCCTCTATGGTAGGAAGAGTCCGGGCATAGGTGAACCAGTCATCCAGTTCCTTAAACCCATCAGGGGCGGACAGCACTCCCTTTCCGAACTGCCCCTGAAATACATAGTCTTTTGTGTCCATCCTGCACCGGTCCTTAAGGCGGAACGGATAATCCACCACCCAGTTCATGCCCACGAACTCAAACCCGCTGATATCGAATCTCCGCTGTGCCAGATTAACAATAAACGGATATTTGCCGCAGGTAGTCTCAAACAGCTCATCAAAGATCCTGAGGTCATCGTTGCCCAGATAGCAGAGATAATAGATACCGGAAGAGTTAAATTGCGCGAAATGTCGTTCGAGATGACCCGTGATAAACCTGTCCTGCTTAAACAGGTCTCCTGTCTTTGGCAGCATGTCGCCGCAATTGACTACCGCGTCCGCATGAAACTCCTGTGCCTTCTTAAACAGGCGGTCATATTTTCTGGTATCTCCGTGTAAGTCAGTAACGAATAGAATTTTCATATGCTGTCAATAAATCATAGGCCTATGGACGCCGGGGTCTAATCTTTTGTCCTGATTTTCCGTCATGTATTTCTTCTCGTCCCCTCTGAATTTGCTGACATTAGTAAATGGACTCTCCAGTCCGTCGATGACCTCTTTCTCAAAGGCACTGCCTTTATCCCATAGAAGCTGCACAAACGGACTTAACTGAATTATTCGAATTGAACAATGGGGGTGTCAAGTCAATGATCTGAAACTGCAGTCCTTTGCCGGCCATGGAGTACCGAAAGATGCAGAATGCCTATAACTACTACGTTTCATCCTCCTCCCCCAAATCTTCCGCGATCAATTTAAACTGCTCCAATGCTGCTCCGAGGTCTGCGACGATCTCGCGGGCGATGATATCCGGTTCAGGGAGGTTGTCGGATTCTTCGAGGCTTTCGTCTTTGAGCCAGAAGATGTCGAGGCTTGCTTTGTCACGGTTAATCAGTTCTTCGTAGTCGAATGGACGCCAACGGCCATCAGGGTTCTTTTCTGACCATGTAGACTTACGGTTATGTCTGTTCTCCGGGTTATAGCATTTCATGAACTCATGGAGGTCTTCACGTTTGAGGGGATTGGTTTTGAGGGTGAAGTCTTTGTTTGTCCTGAAATCATAGATCCAGAGCTTTTTTGTCCATGGTGTTTCTGAGGCTGGTTTGCGGTCAAAGAACAGAACGTTCGCCTTCACTCCCTGGGCATAGAATAGACCGGTCGGAAGTCTGAGGAGGGTATGTACATCACATTCGTGAAGGAGTTTGCGCCTGATAGTTTCTCCTGCGCCGCCTTCGAATAAAACGTTATCAGGTATAACTATCGCTGCACGGCCGTGCTGTTTGAGAAGTGTCTTTACATGCTGTACAAAATTCAATTGTTTATTCGAGGTGGTTGACCAGAAGTCTTCCCGTTCAATTGTCTCTTTCTCCTTGTACGGCTTACCGTCAGCGCCGACTATGGTAGTGCTGCTCTTTTTACCGAACGGGGGATTTGTAAGGACTATCTCATACCTGTCTCCCGGATCACCTGCCAAAGAATCTGCAACTACCAAAGGAAGATCATCACCCCGGCCTATTCCATGAAGCATCATGTTCATGGCGCACAGGCGCGCTGTATTATGGACAAGTTCACAGCCTCTTAATGCGTTTTCATCAAGGAAGCGCTTTTCATCCTTGTTTAATTTATGATGCTTTGCGATGTACTCATGAGCGGCAAGAAGAAATCCCCCTGTTCCACATGCAGGATCGCAGATAGTTTCTTTCGT
>JBFLYJ010000150.1:0-7321 GCA_040756635.1 Nitrospirota bacterium | reverse complement strand
CGGGGGGCCAATTAATTCCCGATATATTCAATTGACATAATTATTTCACTCTGATATAAACTTTCAACAAACATACGGATTAAATCAAAGTACTGTTGTTTACTAAGATGAAGATAATTGAGGAATTCATAAAACGGGAGTCATCAGCAGGCATCATTTTAATATTTGTTACGGTTGCTGCCCTGCTGCTGAAGAACTCCCCTCTTTCGGAGGCATACAACGCTTTCCTCCACACCCCTGTCGAGGTGCGTTTCGGATACCTGCACATCGACAAGCCTCTCCTGCTGTGGATAAACGACGGACTGATGGCGGTCTTCTTTCTGCTCATTGGTCTTGAGGTCAAGCGTGAAATAATCGAGGGGGACCTGTCATCTTGGTCCCAGGTCGCTCTTCCGGGCATAGCAGCAGCCGGCGGTATGATAGTGCCTGCCCTGATTTATATCGGGCTGAATCATGACAATCCGTCAGCAATGCAGGGTTGGGCAATTCCTACGGCAACAGATATCGCCTTTGCGCTCGGTATTCTGTCGCTTCTAGGCAACCGCGTACCTGTCTCTCTTAAAATATTCCTTATGGCGCTGGCCATCATTGATGATCTGGGTGCCATTATCATCATTGCCCTGTTCTACACTGCAAACCTCTCAGTTTTCTCCATTACAGTAGCAGCGATTACCATCTCGTTTCTGATACTTATAAACAGACTGGAGGTGACAAAAAAGGCGGCATATATCATGCTCGGAATAGTATTATGGGTAAGCGTTCTCAAATCAGGGGTACATGCTACACTTGCCGGTGTCGCCCTGGCGTTTACAATCCCGTTTGAAACCAGAGACAGTAGCGGCAACAGCTGTTCTCTCTCCAAATCAATGGAGCAAGACCTGCATCACTGGGTGGCATTTATGATTTTGCCTCTGTTTGCATTTGTGAATGCGGGCATAGATCTCAGGGGCATATCCTTGGACGAGATGACCGGGGACGTCCCGATAGGAATAATGCTGGGGCTCTTCATCGGGAAACAGGCGGGAGTGTTCGGGTTCAGCCTGGCCGCAGTCAAACTCAGACTGGCGGTTTTACCTGAAGGAAGCACCTGGCAGCAGCTTTATGGTGTTGCCATTTTGACCGGCATCGGATTTACCATGAGCCTGTTTATAGACTCTCTGGCATTTGAAGATGATATGGTATATCAGTATGCAGATAAACTGGCAATCCTCACCGGCTCATTCCTTTCCGGTGCTGCCGGATATCTCATACTGAAAAAGGCCGGCACCTCAAAATAATAAGATACTCGTGATCGGACACCTTTATTTTGTGTTTTTGAAGGCGTGCTTGGTGATTTTATATTTCTTCATCTTCTCGTAAAGGGCCTTTCGCGATATCCCGAGGCTGGTGCTTGAAGGGATCATAAGCCCTTTGTGATGACGCAGTACATCGACCAGATACTTCTTCTCCTCGGATTCAAGATGGTCCTTCAGGGTCATATTTTCCTTCGGTCCTGCAGAGAGAGTTTCCACCGGATTCTGTTTCATGTCCACAGCTCCGTCCTGATTGTTCAGCACGCAGAGCTGCTTGATAAAATTCTCCAGCTCCCGCACATTTCCGGGCCAGTCATACTTCAGCATCCACTTGTACATGTTCTCATGTATTGAGTTGATCTTTTTTTCGTGCGTCTTATTGTATTCCTCCATAAAATGGTTTGCCAGCAGAGGTATGTCTTCTCTCCTGTTTCTGAGAGGCGGGATCTCGACAGGGATCACGTTGAGACGGAAGAAAAGATCGGCGCGAAACGTGCCTTTTTCCACTTCCTTCTTCAGGTCCTTGTTGGAAGCCACAATGAATCTGGCAGCTACCTTGATAGAGTCGTTACTGCCGAGTCGCTGAAGTTTTTTCGCTTCAAGAACCCTCAGGAGCTTTACCTGAAGGTTAAGCGGCATACTGCAAATCTCATCAAGGAATATAGTTCCGCCGGATGCATACTCGAATTTACCGATGCTGCGTTTAACCGCGCCTGTAAAGGCACCCGCTTCATAACCGAACAGCTCGGCCTCGAGCATGTTCTCAGGGACAGCTCCCATGTTTATCGGCACGAATTTTTGCGGCCCCCGGGGCGACAGATCATGGACCGCGCGGGCGACAAGCTCCTTGCCTGTGCCGGTCTCCCCGGTAATCAGTACGGGATACTCCTCCTTGGCCACGATTTCGATTGTGTTATAAAGGTCCTGCATGCGGCTGCTGAAACCGATTATATTGCAGAAGGAAGAACGTCCTTCCCTAGCTTTTTTCAGCATCATGCTCAGTTGACGGTTCCTGTTTATCAGACTCATCTTCTCCGAGGCCCTTTTCAGGGACGCCAGCAGCACGCTGTCATCAACAGGCTTTTCAAGAAAATCATACGCCCCTTCCTTCAGGGCCGTTACAGCCAGGGGCACGTCGCCATGTCCGGTAATCATGATGACCGGCAGCTCGGGGTCGATCGCGTGTATCCGTCTGAGAAGTTCCATGCCGTTCATCTTCGGCATTTTCACGTCCGCAATTACGGCCTGATAGGCGCCGGCCACGATGCGGCCGAGGGCCTCATGCGGTTTGTCGAAGATGTCAGCGTCAAAACTGTTCATGGACAGCGTCTGCTTGACCGCCATGAGTATAAAGGGGTCATCGTCGACTACGAGTACCTTTCCGGGGACTTCCTGAATGATTTCGTTGTTATTCATTGCCGTGCGCCCTTTCCCCTACAAACGGCAGATACACCGTAAAGCACGAACCATGTGAAGGCGAACTGTCTACCGTAATGTACCCGGAGTGATCACGTATGATCCTGTCAACAATCGACAGCCCGAGTCCCATCCCGGCACCGACTTCACGCGTTGTAAAGAACGGATCAAAAACCCTTGCCTTGATCTCGGGCGTCATCCCGTCTCCATTGTCCGCGATGCTGACGGCGACATATGAGTGGGTTATCGTCTTTTCATGGACCGGCTGGTCTTTCATGGCTGTTTTAATCCTCAACACCGGGTTGTCCGTCTTCCCCATGGCCTGAAGTGCATTCTGTATAATATTGAGGAAAACCTGCTCGAGCCTGACATTATGGGCCATCACTAATGACAGATTATCGTCAAGGTCCAGTTCCACGGACACATCGGAGAGCCGAAGCTGTGCATCAAGAAATTTCAGGATGTCCCTGATCAAGGCGTTGACGTCCACTAGAATTTTATCTTCCTCTGCTTTCCTGGCAAAGCTCTTCAGGCTCTTGATGATGGAGCTGGCCTTTTTTACCCTGTCGACGATAAACGTCAGGTTCTCATCCGCCTGGTCATTTTTGATATTATCGTCCGCAAGTATTTTGATTGTGTTTCTGGCAAAAAGCAGGATCGCGTTAAGGGGCTGAGTCAGTTCATGCGCGATTCCGGCCGCCATCTCACCCAAACTCGCGAGCCGTCCTGAATGGATCAACTGCATCTGCGATTCCTGCACACGTGACATCATTTCGTATACTTCAGTCTTGTCCCTGGCGACCAGAATGTACATTTTTTTGTTAGTATTTTCATCTTCAATCGTCGAACCGTTAATGCCCGCGAGAAATTTTCTTCCTGTGCTGGATATCATCTCTGTCTCATAATTCTTAAATTCTCCGGCCAGGACAAGGTCCCGCAGCTCCCCAAAGATATGGGGGGAAACAAGATGTTTTAAATAAAGCTTTTTAGGACTGTCAATATCGTACCCTAGACATTTGGTAAATTCCCTGTTGACCTTTATTATCTGCATCCTGCTGTTAAGAATAATGAGGATATCCGACAGATTCGAAATGATTTTATCGGTGAATGCCTTTTCACTTTTTATCTCCTCATGCTTCTTTAATGTACGAAGTATAAGCTCCTTCTTCTGTTTTTCGAGAAGATTGATGAGACGTTCCTCTATATTCTCCTCTACTGTCTCTTTGGTAAATGAGAGCTTACCTTCTATGTCCTGTTCATTTCCCATTTGAATAATATGTTACCAGATCAGGACATTTAAAAGCATTAAAAATTAATAATACTGGCGGGATAGCTTTGCATATGTTACCATCACTTCCCATCTGTTTCGGGCCGGACTTATAGTATCAGTCAAACAAAATCCCTTATCTACCTGTAATTAAAGGGTATTAGCGCATCTCTCACCAGTGATGTCGCAGTCGGCATAAGGGTTGCTATAGAGGCGTTGTCATTCGCAGAAAAAAACATCAAAGAAAATCGAAAATGTAAATGAAAAAAAATTATTTATTAAGCCTGGAGCAGATCTCGACATACTGCGGTATCCCTCTTAAAAGGGTTAATAACTGGGTCGAAAACAGGGGCCTTAAGATGGCAAAGGTCAAAGGGCATTCCCGTAAAGTCCATCTGGATGAACTTATAGATTTCCTCGTCCGCCACAATATGTCCATCCCCGATCCGCTCATTCCGATCAGGGTCCGGAAAATACTCTTCGTATTTACTGAAGATCTGATCATGGATGAGATCGTACTTAAATTTCTGATGAAGTTCTTTGAGAAATTAAAGAAAGAGGCGAACCTTATCATCGACTACTGCTCATACGACACTATGGTCAAGATGAAGCTCCTTGTATTCAGGCCGGACCTCGTCATTCTGGACGTGGGATCAATGGAAGAAAGTTCCAGACTCTGCTGCCTGTTAAAAAATTCAGAAGAATTTGAGGGGATCAAAGTAGCTGCGATAGCAGAAAGCTCAAAGATAAACAAGGGACTGAAAGAGAAGCTCTGTGTGGACGCCCTGCTGCCCAGACGTGTGGACATAAAGTCGTTGATGGAAAGCATAAATGAAATATTCGATACGGACCTGTCGCAATGAATAAAAAAGAACCTGAATACTACAGCAAACTTAAACTGAAACTGATCGCCATCACTCTCCTGGTGGCGCTCGTACCCATGGCCATACTAAGCTGGAGGGCCTCACTTAATTACCAGAAACAGTACAAAGAAAATGTTACGCGGGAAATACAGAGGATTGCTGGAAACAGGAAAGACGTAATTAATTTCTTCCTTGAGGAACAGCGGTCCCTGATCTCCATTATCGTCAACCTATATGGGTTCCAGCAGCTTAAGGAGCAGAATAAGCTCGATGAAATTTTCAGGACATTGCAGAAAAGGACGGCGCTTGTCGACCTCGGAGTCGTCAATGAAAGCGGGAAACATACCGCGTACGCCGGCCCCTATAAAAAAATCGTTATGGACAAAAACTATTTTGAAGAGACCTGGTTCAAACAGGTAATGCTCAACGGGACCTATACCAGCGACGTCTACCCCGGATACAGGAACGTACCTCATTTTGTGTATACGATGTCAGATCCGAAGAAGGAATGGGCAATCCGGGCGACCATCGACTCGGAGATGTTTAATTCTCTGCTGAAGTCCTCATGGATAGGAGAAAGCGGGGACGCGTTCATCGTAAACAGCGCGGGTGTCATGCAGACAAGGTCACGTTCCGGAGACACGGAATTGTCGCCTGAAGAGAGGGTCCTTCTGTACTTCCAGGAGGGGACAAGGGTCAGGGAGATTCAGGAAGGAAACAGGACATATCTCTATGCCACGACCCCGATCAATGACAATTCATGGCTGCTGATCGTGAAGTTCGACACCAATAAGGCCCTCGCGCCTTTCTTTGAGGCGAGAAGGAGCGAACGATGGATTGCCTTTGTAAGCGCCATGATAATTGTTACCTGCACTATTCTGATAGTGAATTTCCTTGTGAATAAAATCGAAAAATCCGACCGGATCAAGGCCACCTACGATGAACAGATGCTGCAGACTGACAAACTCGCGGCCATAGGGCAGCTTGCTGCGGGTGTCGCGCACGAGGTCAACAACCCGCTGGCTGTCATAAACGAAAAGGCCGGTTGGATGCAGGACCTTCTGGCAGAAGAAGATCCTGCGAAAATAAAGAACTATGAGGAATTTGATGACGCCGCGAAGAAAATCCGTCTGCATGTCGAAAGGGCCAGAAAGATAACGCACCGGCTGCTCGGATACTCAAGACAGGCAAGGGAAGTCAAGGTGGTAAACATTGTTGATCTCATAAAAGAGACCATCCAGTTTATCGAAAAAGAACTGTTATACCACAAAATCAAATTGACCACGGACTTTCAGGGATACATTCCCGCAATCGCCATTAACAGCTCCGAGATACAGCAGGTTTTCCTGAACATATTAAACAACAGCATTGACGCCATAGATTCCAAAGGGAGCATAAAAATATCCGTCTCTTCCAATTCCGAACATATCGCGATCGACTTCAGCGATTCCGGCCCCGGTATACCGCCGGATGTGATCAATAAGATATTCGACCCGTTTTTTACCACAAAAAAAGTAGGGAAAGGTACCGGACTGGGACTGTCCGTCAGCTACAACATCATTAAAAAAATGGGAGGTGAGATAAAGGTCCGGAGCAAGACCGGTGAAGGGACCGTCTTTACAGTGCTGCTGTCATTAAAACGCTATAAATCGGCAATGAGTCTTATAAAAAATTAGGACCGGCAAGACATTGCCTTAATCAAAGGAGGATATTGAAATGGAAAATTTCAGAGTCCTGGTAGTAGACGACGAAAAAGAGTTTCTGGAAACAATTGTAAAGAGGCTTAAGAAACGTGATCTGTACGTAGAAGGCGCGGAAAACGGCGAGGAAGCGGTTGAGCGGATCAAGAAAAACAATTTTGACGTGGTGCTCCTCGACGTCAAAATGCCGGGCATGGACGGGGTGGAGACCCTGGCTGAAATCAAAAAGATGAAACCTCTCACCGAAGTGGTCATGCTGACCGGCCATGCCTCGGTAGAATCAGGCATAGAGGGCATGAAGCTGGGCGCTTTTGACTACCTGATGAAACCGATGGAGCTGGAACAGCTGTTCGACAAACTGAAGGACGCTTACGAGAAGAAACGCCTGCATGAATTAAAAATAGAGGAGGCAAAAGTCAAACATACCATGATGTTCCCGCCCCGCGGGTGGGACTAGAAAGTACCTTGCACAGTCATGCACCAAGCAAGGAATCGGTCCATGTGAAATCTAATGCAAAAGACAAAAACTATCAACAGGGAGACACATGAAAAACTCTATGCCCAGCTGTACAAAATCCTGAGGAGGAAAATAGAAGCGGGTGAGTGGGCTTCCGGCTTGTCTATACCGTCAGAGAAAGAGATCTGCAGGACATACGAAGTCAGCGCCGCAACGGTCAAGACAGCTGTCGCTCATCTCGTCAATCAGGGATTTCTGGTCAGAAGGCAGGGTAAAGGGACATTCGTGACGGACTGGAAGAGGTCCGGCGGCAGCAATTCCGGGAC
>JBFLYJ010000015.1:17294-17892 GCA_040756635.1 Nitrospirota bacterium | reverse complement strand
CTTTACGCGGCACAACCTGCACATAGTGACGGCAAACTCCCCATGTTCAGCGTGCCACGACCCCCACGGGATAAGCAGTATTCAGGGGACCCCGTCAAACAACAGCCACCTGATAAATTTCGACGTGACCATTGTGCAGCCTAATTCACAGGGTCTCCTGAGATTTGAGGACCTTGGCATATTCAGCGGTCAGTGCTATCTCAGCTGTCATGGAACGGACCATAACCCGGGGGTATATCCGTAAACGTTAACAGCGTTACAACAAAGCCGGGAATCCCGGAAACACCTGTCGGCAGACGCAACAATTATATTTAGTTCACAGGAGGGAATAATAGATGAAAACGATGATTACAGCCATACTCATGCTGATTACAATAATAACGGCTCCGTTTCCCGCTAAAGCCGGGGAGCCGCAGCCGAAAACCGAACAGCCGGCCCCGGCGCAGGAACAGGAGGCGGAAAAACAGCATACGGCCACCATCGTCACGGCCCGAATGGGAGAGAAATATATATATATGGAAATCGAGGATAAGGGTGAGAAAATCTGGATAGCCACCATTCCATCATTTCTGGGTGGAGAGGTTAAGGCAGGTGACAG
>JBFLYJ010000015.1:0-17284 GCA_040756635.1 Nitrospirota bacterium | reverse complement strand
GAAATGACCGATTTCACAAGCAAAGAACTGGACAGGACCTTTGACAAGATCCTCTTCATAACAAAGATTAAGAAAGCTGACGCCGCGCCGTTAAAAGACCTCGAACACGTCCCTGCGGACAATTATCATTCCCAGTTCGTCAAACAGGCCAAAAACCAGATAATTGAACCGCCGGCAAAAGGGGAAATTGAAAAGGCCGATAAGGGTAAAAATATAGAGGAAATATTCGCTGAAGCAGACAAACTCAAGGGAACGGAAGTGCTTCTGAAGGCCAGGGTCATGAAGGTCAGCAGAAACATTCTCTCCAAGAACTGGCTTACATTGCGGGACGGCACCGGGACCCCTCCGGACAATAAACTTACCGCGACGACACAGGACATCGCGAGTGCAGGCGACACCGTGACAATTAAAGGCGTCCTGAAAACCGACGTCAACCTGGGCGCCGGATATTTTTATAAACTAATCCTTGAAGAAGCCGTAATTATAAAGTAAGGAGACACCGCGTTGAAACATGAGAGAATAATAGGAAGAAGTTACTTCCCCGGTCTTATAATCACGGCGCTGGGCATATTCGTATTCGTTATAGTCATTTCGGCCCTGCTGCTTTATCTCGATATTTACCGGCCCCTTGACACGCATTACAGCGCGGTCCTGTCCATTATCACCGACGTCAGGGAGACCCTGGTTTTCAAAACACTGAAGATAACCGGTATTTCTTCACTGCTGATAATTCTGGGGTTGATGGCCCTGCTTATTTTATATACTCACAGAATCGCCGGACCTCTGTACAGGATCAAGGTCAGCGCCAGGTCCATCGGGGAAGGCCTCCTGGGCACAAAGGTCAAATTCAGACGCAAGGACGTCATCCACCCTTTCGCAGAATCAATCAATGATATGACAGATTCCTACGGTAATAAAGTCATGGCGCTTTCTTCAGAGATCAGTCAGTTAAAAAGTTCTGTCGAGGAATTCAAGGCCATGACACGCGACGGGAAAGATACTGAAGCGGCATTAAAGAAGGTGCTGGACAGGGACGCTCAGATAAAAAGGATTTTCGACACTATTAAATTATGAATAAAAGATGGTTGCTCATATTTCCTCTCCTTATAGCGGCCGCTGCCGCGGTGTATGGATTGTCCGGGCGGGGACATGATTTTTCGGATGACAAGTGCGTGCTGTGTCATTCCGACGTTAAAGGAGACCCCGCGAGCTTGAAACCAACATTCAACCTGGCGTGCGGGACCTGTCATATGAAACTGGGGCAGAAGAAGTCGCACCCGACAGATATATATCCGAGCATGTCCGTCCCGGAAGACATGCCGCTCCTGGAGGGGAAGTTAACGTGCATCACCTGCCACTACGTCCATCCCGAAGACAACAATCTGCACTTGACTGATTCAAATCTCTTCTTGAGAAGACAGTCAAGGGGTATTTTCTTCTGTACGATCTGTCACAAGATCGATAAGAACCGGCACATTGTTTTTGAGAACGTCCACACCGGCACATACAAGGTGACTGACAGAACGACCCGCATAGACAGTGTGTCTCTTGAATGCATCGAATGCCATGACACATATGCTAGGTCCGCTGATGAACCGCTCGGCGCCGGCACGTGGAACCACAACAAGCAGGAATACAATCATCCCATAGGGGTCTCGTATAATAAAATCACCTCAAAGAAAATGCACCAATTCAGACCTGAGGGCACACTGAGCCGGGATGTGAGGCTATTCAACGGGAAAATCGGCTGCGGCACCTGCCACAACATATATTCCCATGAGAAGAAAATGCTTGTTATTAATAACCGCGGAAGCCGCCTGTGCCTTGTGTGCCATATTAAATAACGGGAACCAATATGAAACTTAACAGACGCAGATACATAAACGACGCAGGAGTCCAGATACGATACGCCCTGCTGTTCGTGCTCATCTCGCTCATCAGCAATGTCATTGCCGTTACGGTCTTTAACTCCATGGCACTGAAGCGGCTTGACGCGCTTATGTGGAGCACTCATATCGGGGTGAGTTCAACGGATGAAGTCATACGGCCCGTGTTCATTTTTGTAAATGCGGTAAATTTCATTGTCGTCGCTCTCATGCTGGTCCTGACGGGTTTTCTTATGATGAAAAAAACATCCGGGCCGCTCATAAGAATGACGAGGGACATAAGGAAGATATCGGATGGGGACCTGACCTTTCAAATCGCACTGAGACAAAAAGATGATTTTAAAGATGTTGCCGATGAACTCAACCGAATGACAGACTCGCTGAGGGAGTATTTTACAGAACTTAAAAATCGCTATGAAGGCATCGCCGGACCTATGCGGATGCTGGGGAAAGAAGCCGGGGCAAAAGTGGATTCAGCAAGCGCGTGTGATTCGGTTATCAGGGACATTGAAGTCCTGGAGTCGGAGCTTAAGAAACTGCATCCCTGAAGAATAAGCAGCGGCCTCTAATTGTCTACGCCGTACTGATTCAGTTTTCTGTAGAGAGTCCTTAATCCTATCCCAAGTGACCGGGCAGTCTCCGCTTTATTCCCCCGGTGTTTTTCAAGGGCCTCCAGTATGGCCTTCTTCTCGATATCGAAAAGATTCCTGGACACCATGCCCGGGACCTGGTTTTTCTGCTCCATTGTCATGAAAGGAGGGAGGCTGTCCACGTCTATAAATTCACCGATGCTCATGACAACAGCACTCTCGATGCAGTTCATTAATTCCCTGATGTTGCCGTGCCAGTCATATGATTTGAACAGCTTCATGGCCTCGCGCGTTATCCCTTTAACCTGCTTGTTATGTATCTCGGTGAACCTCTTCAGGTGATAGTCTATCAGCAGCGGGATGTCCTCCCTCCGCTCTCTCAGCGGCGGGACTTCAATAGTAACGACTTTCAATCTGTAGAAGAGATCGTCCCTGAACTTTTCTTCCTTGACAAGCTGCTCGAGGTTCTTGTTTGTGGCCGATATGATCCTGACATCAACTTTAATCGTCCTCGTACCGCCTACCCTCTCAAACTCCGACTCCTGCAGAAATCTCAGAAGCTTGATCTGGATCGACGGAGGCAGGTCACCTATTTCGTCAAGAAAAAGTGTTCCGCCGTCCGCAAGCTCGAAGCGCCCCTTCTTCATATACATGGCCCCGGTAAAGGCGCCTTTTTCATGCCCGAACAACTCGCTTTCGAGCACCCCTTCGGCGAGCGCGGAGCAGTTCACTTTTATAAAGGGACCGTCCGCAACAAGGCTGTTGTAATGCAGGACATTCGCAACAAGCTCCTTGCCCGTGCCGCTCTCTCCCTGGATCAATACCGTCGCCTTGGTGGATGAAACACGGTTCACAAGGTCCAGGATTTCTTTTATGCCCTCTGATTTGCCTACAAGAGATGTTGCGTCGATCTTCTCTCTTATCCTCTGCTTTAAGAGTGTATTCTCCGACCTGAGCTTCTTGTTCTCAATAGCATTTTTGATGGTTATTTCGAGTTTATTAAGATCGATGGGTTTGGTCAGATAATCGTACGCGCCTCCCCTCATCGCATCAACCGCCGACTCGATAGTAGAGAAACCTGTGATGAGAATAACAACCAGTTCCCTGTTGTCTTCCCGCACTCTTTCCAGCAATTCAAGGCCGTCCATCCCCGGCATCTTCATGTCGCTCAGGACGATCTCTATATCACTGTTTTCCGCGAGCAGCCTGACGGCATCCTTGCCGTTTGCGGCGGTGTAGGCCGTGTAGTCCATAGAGAGGTATTTGGCCAGGTTATCACGAATTGATTTTTCATCATCTACGATCAGTATTGACGGTTTCATTTCAGAACACTAACCTCTTTCCACAGGGATGAACACCTCGAAAACGGTCCCCACCCCTATATTACTTGTACAGTTAATTCTTCCTCCGTGGCTTTCCACGATCCGCTGCACTATCGACAGCCCCAGACCCAGTCCTCCTTCCCTGGTGCTGAAAAAAGGAGAAAATATCCGTCCCAGATTTGCTTCGGGAATCCCTTCTCCCGTATCTTTGACGCGTATGACGACATTGTCATCAGACATTTCGGTCTGCAATTCCAGCTTCCCTCCGTCTTTCATTGCCTTGATGGCGTTTTGCGCAAGGTTGATCAGTACTTCCCTGAATTGCCAGTTATCAAGCTTGACGAGCGGTAAATTATCACGGAGAGACAATGAGAGGGAAATCCCTGAATCCTTGGCCCACTCGGAAATCAGGTCCGCCACTTCTTTTACCGCCTGGTTGATATCGTTGTCCACCAGACGGGGTTCGGGGAATTTCGCGAACTTCACAAATTCCTCGAGTATGTTGTTGATCCTGTTTATTTCTGATTTGATCAACATCGCGGATTCGTGGGCCGATGAATCAGGTCCGAACTTTTCCGCCAGTTCCCGGATAAGCATTTGAGTATTTATAGACAATGAATTCAAAGGATTCTTAATTTCATGAGTGACACCTGCCGCTATCTGACCTACGGCAGCCACTTTTTCTGTCCTTATAAGTGCCTTCTGCGTCCTCTGCAGTTGTTCATTGGCATTCTGCAGTTCTACTGTCCTCTCTCTGACCTTTTTTTCAAGCTCCTCATTGAACTTTCTGAGAAATTCATCGTTACCCTGCAGCTTCTCAGCCATAATGTTAAAAGAGTTATACAGCTGGCCAATTTCATTTCTGGAGTCGGTATACACTCTTTTATCGAGCTTCCCTTCGGCAAACTCCACGGTAGCCAGCGCCAGTGTTTTGATGGGACGCACGACATTCTTCAGCAGCATGATATGCCCGGCATATATGGACAATCCGCCGATTGTAACAAAGACAAGATATATACAAAGAATGATCCACATGTTCGTCAAAGATTCTTCAACGTACTTATTTATCCTGGACAGGTGGACCTTGTTTACTTTGTCGGTGACATCCTCAATTCCATAAGCATATTCTTCAAGTTCAATTAGAGAATCCCTGTCAAAAAGTCCGGTCTTCATATAGTCCTTCATAAATTGATTGATTATTTCGAGGCCTTTGACATCAGCCAGGACCTTGTCCACAAGTTCGATCTCATCATTCTTTTCCCCGCCGGGAGTGCTGAGTTCATGATTCTTGTATTCTTCCACCTTCTTCTTGAGCTCGGAAATGACTTCCACTGCCTCCCTTGAGTACAGATCGTCAGTTTCGATAAGAAGATGATGAATGGCCAGTATCAATCGGTAGGCGTCCGAATGCATACTGTCGACTTCGACAATATCCTTACTTAATTCCTCAACTTTGTAGGCATTGTGAAGGATTTCCTTAGTAAGGTAAATGCTGACTCCGCCCACTAATATAACTACGGTAAATGCGACAGCATTAACCACCGTTATACTTTTTCCTAGTTTCTTAAGCATGAAAACAATCGGATCCTTGAAGTGATAACATCAGAGATCACTACTCGCCGGTAAAACAGTTTATAGATAAATTTCCAGGCTTATAAATCTCATAAAGCCCCATGCATATCACTTTATAACTACCAATAGGGATGAGATTCATACATGTATTCTAACGAAAGCCATGCCAAAATGGCAAACTATTAATTATGATATAATTTTTAGATGCTACGGAAGATTTAAGCTTATAATCGAGGAATTCGTATTTTTACGGCATCAATTTTATTATTGTAGAAAAAATGGCATCTTAGTCTATATAATATGTCTTTATTTCACTACATACGAGGGGTATAAAATGATAATCGGCAGACCGTTTCTTACATCTGAACAGATCCAGAGGAGGGTAAAGGAGCTTGCACGAAAGATTTCCGAAGACTATGAAGGAAAAGAAATTCTTGCGGTCGGTATATTAAAAGGCGCCTTTATGTTTTTTACAGATATTGTCAAACAAATACAGGTCCCGCTGGATGTCGATTTTCTTGTTGTTTCAAGTTATATAAAAACCGAGACCACGGGCAAGGTAAAAATCCATGCGGACCTGCGGGAAGATATAAAAAACAAGCACGTGCTCCTTTTTGAAGATATTGTAGACACGGGGACTACTTTAAAAAATATTAAAGATACCCTCCTCAGCAGGCAGCCTGCCTCCTTAAAGATATGCGCCTTTCTCGATAAAAAAGCCCACAGACAGGTCGACCTGGAACCGGACTACACGGGATATAAAATACCCGATGAATTTGTAGTGGGGTACGGTCTGGATTATGATAATAAATACAGGAACCTTCCGTATATAGCTGTCTTTAAGGAAGAAAGCACAAAATAACAGCTCCACGCATCATCGTCGCATCAAGACAGAATAATTGACGTCCCTGCACAGGAATGATGTTTCATCATCGAGACTTGCTATTCATCTTCTCCGCAGTCAGTATGTTTGTATGCGAGTCAGTGTTGGAAGCGACCTGATACCCCGCGCCAGCATCGGTCCTCACCGAAAGATCGACTTTAGTGTCTCGCACATACTCGTAGTTATTACTATTTATTACGGACTATTTTATAGTCGCCACCTTGTAATCGACACTCGCACGGTTTTGAAACGGTCAAATGTGAATGGGTCTGTAAAGTGCCGGTATGTTAAAATGATGCGGTATGCTGCACATCGTGCTATATCAGCCTGAGATCCCTCCCAATACCGGAAATATTTCCTGGCAGTGCGTAGGCATGAACGCGAAACTCCATATCATTGGCCCTTGCAATTTTGACATGAGCAGCAACGCGGTAAGGCGCGCCGGGCTTGACCACTGGAACGAGCTGCTCCTTGTGCTGCATGATAATCCTGATGCTTTTCTGAAATGGCTGGGTGACCGCAAGCCCTGGCTGGTCACCAAGCACGGCGCGATACGCTATGACCTTCCGGAATATGCTGATGAGGACATTCTTCTCTTCGGCAGTGAAACCTGGGGGCTGCCTAAGGAGTGGTTACGGAAATGGTCTGAACGTACTGTATTCGTCCCGATACTGGGTAATATCCGGAGTTATAACCTGGCTAACACAGCCGGGATCGTGCTCGCCCAGGCATGCCTGAAGGCGGGTCTGTATGAAAAGATGGAATAGAAGGTCTCAATTGGAAAAGAATCCGTGCTTTTTAACTACTGCGCTTTTGCTCTATTGTACTCTGGTACTTTAATGTGGTGCCGAAGACCGGACTCGAACCGGTACGGAGATCACTCCCCGAGGGATTTTAAGTCCCTTGCGTCTGCCAATTCCGCCACTCCGGCAACCACGTATAATGCATGATAAACTTCCTCGACTATTTTACATCACGGGACTTCAATGTAAGGAGTGTCATAGTATTTAGTATTCACTCCCTTTGGTCGCTATGCATTGGAAAGTCCCTTGCGTCTGCTCCCGAAAATACCCGAATCTCTGATTCGGCTGAATTATCGAAGATTCACGACAGAGTAAGAAATCATAGATTTCAACTCTGTCGGAACAATTCCGCCAGTCCGGCAGGACAGTTCTGAAGATCGGAAGAGCGGAAGTGCAAAAGTTATATACCTTCCGCGCATCCGTGCTTCCGCGCCTTAATATTATACACATTTCCCATTCTCTTGTAGACAGTATCATAATACAGAGATAAATTTGACAGTTTAAGGGCGAACCCCCTGAATGCTATATTCTGTTTCCGTCAGGGTTGAAAAGGGATGAGAGCAGGGTATAGAAGAAAGTGGGATTGCGGGGGAATGAAAAGGCTCCGGTTTTTTTTCATGGATATGTTTAATTACGAATCTACAATCAATAAATTCTTAATTCATTATTTATCATCCGTAATTCGTATTTTTATGATTGATTTTTTTTAATTTCTAATTCGCAATTAATAATTCGTAATTGAGATAATATACTACATTGTTGAATTCTGAAGAGCCGGGAGTACGGGTGCAGAAAAACATCAAAAGATATAATGACCTTAACACATATTTACGGTCCCTTTTTGCCTGCAGGGTGCAGAAAATATTCATAGACGCCGGTCTTTCCTGCCCCAACAGGGACGGCACCATTTCCACGGGCGGATGCATCTACTGCAATGCCGACGGCTCCGGAACAGGAGCACACCGCTCAGGGCTGTCCATTACCGAACAGGTCAGAACAGTGAAACGTCACATGACCAGACGATACAAGGCAAAGAAATTTATCGCCTACTTCCAGTCCTTCTCCAACACCTATGCCCCCGTTGAACATCTCAAAACCCTCTATGACGAAGCCCTGGCGGAAGACGATATGGTAGGACTTTTCATCGGCACCCGGCCGGACTGCGTTGATGAGCCGGTCCTGGAGCTGCTTCAGCATTATCATGAGAACTATCTCGTATGGATTGAATACGGCCTGCAGTCGGCCCATGATGCGACGCTTGCCCTGATCAATCGGGGCCATGACTTTAAATGCTTTGAAAAAGCGGTCGACATGGCTAAACAAAGGGATATCAAGGTATGCGCCCATGTCATTCTCGGTCTGCCCCTTGAAAATAAACAGCAGATGCTTGAAACAGCCGGAATCATTTCCGGTATGGGCATTGACGGCATCAAGCTTCACCACCTCTATGTGCTGAAGGGGACCGCCCTTGAAGAACTGTACAATAACGGGTCCTATCGCTGTCTTGAACAAAAGGAGTACGTGGATATTGTCTGTGATTTTCTGGAACTCCTGCCTGAAGAAATGATCATACAGCGTGTCACCGGAGACCCACGCGAGGAAGAACTGACCGCACCCCTGTGGTCCCGCAGAAAAAGTGAAACAATAAACCTGATCACCAGGACCCTGGCTGCCAGGGATTCATGGCAGGGGAAGAAGTATCGGGCAGGGAACCGAAGGTAATTGATATGGGGGCACCGCCCGTAAACTGACGATTGATGATTTAACCCCGGAGAGTATTTAATTACGAGTTATGAATTACGAATTAATAGACAAATCTCCGCTGTAATTGCAGTGTCTTTATCGTAACCTGCAATTCGTAATTAATAATTTGTTATTAGCTTAACCCTTGTTCCCAAAGTCTCATTTTTAATCCTGACCGCCCCCCTTTAAAGATATCAGCTGTGGATTGCGCCCTCCTGATTAAGTGTCTTCAAAGCCCGGAAACTCACCAGTTTGTTCTGTTTCTCATCCCACAGGTTCAGCCAGGGGGTCCCGAGGCTTTTACAGAATGTCAGCGGGATGATCTCCTGCAGGGCCGGTATTTCATTGTAGCACTGTTGAAGATTATAGTTGGGGATCTGCGGGCGCACATGATGTATGTGATGAAGGCCTATGTTGCCGGTAATCCATCTCAGCACCGACGGCAGTTTGTAATAAGAGCATCCCTGCAAAGACGCTTTCATCTGGTCCCAGTTTTCATGGCGGGCCCAGTACACTCCCTCAAAATCATGCTGGATGTAGAAAAGCCACAAACCGATGGCTCCGGCAATGAGGATAACAGGCAGCTGGATCAGGATGTACGCGCGGAGACCGATAGTCAGACCCGCAATCCCGATAATAGCCAGAATTGCAAGATTTGTATAAATAACACTAAGTCGCTCATGCTTTCCGGCCGCTGCACTCGAAAAACGGAACTTGTACAAAAACATAAATGCCGGACCTAACCCGAACATGACCAGCGGATTTCTAAAGAGCCTGTAGGCGAGCCGCTTTTCCCCCGGTGCCCTGTTGTACTCTTCAACCGTCAATAGTGAAATATCCCCCGTACCCCTGCGGTCCAGGTCTCCTACTGTCATATGGTGTATTGCGTGGTTTCGCCGCCAGTCATCATACGGGGTGAAGGTCAGTATGCCTGCGATATATCCCAGCACCCTGTTTGCCCGTTGGGTAGCGAAAAATGAGCCATGACAGCAATCATGGAAAAAGATAAAAATTCGCACCAGCAGCATGGCGGCTATCGGGGTCAGCGCCAGTATGGTCCAATAGGGATATGCCTGCTGGACCGTGTAGACCATAACGCCCCAAAGGGCAATATAAGGAATGAATGTGTCGAGAAGCTGCCAGATTGCCTTCCGCAGATTCGGACGTCCGTACCTGGAAGTTTCCTCATACCAATCCGGCCTGGTGCGCTGAGTGGCTGCGGAATTAGTATTTGCGAGCATGTCATACCTCCTGCTGTTCCTGCCCCCCGCAGAGGGGTCGGCTGAATGATATTTCTCTCCTTTTAACTTTTATATACTCCGCATTATTCGCAGTGTCAAGTACTGTTTCCTGCCGGCCGGAACAAACAATCCGGGATAGGCTATGGATGTAATTTCGCTCATATTATATGTAGTTGAGATGACGCATTGGCGTGTTAAAATTGCCGCAGAAGAATCGGCGTCAGGACTTCTGTTCGTATCTTAAGCTGAAAGCTGACTGCTGAGAGCTGATTGCTAATTGCTGACCGCTAATAGCTATATGCCACACGTGATTCCCTTATTTTAAATTCAAGGAATTCCCGCTCTCTCCTCAGTTCTTGATCAGCCTTGAGGTATCATAGTGCTGATCCTTGAGGCGGTTCAGTATTGCTTCGTAAACTGACTCATCCATAACCTGCGATCTGCTCAGTATCCACAGGTATTGTCTGTCCGGATGCCCGATAACGGCATATTCATAGTTCCTGCCGAGGTCTATTATCCAGTAAGCACCCGAAAAGGGCCAGAAAAAAGAGACCTTCAGTTTTGCGTTCGTCTTTGCGTCAACTACCCACGCCTTGCCTTTTGCCGAGCGAAGTTTGCCGGGTTCGGACTCTTCATAGCATTCATTCAATACAGAGAGTTTTCCGTCGTCTCTTAATGCGTATATAGCCCTGCTGCCGGCACAACCGGCCTGAAATTTATGCGGATATCGCGCGATCTCATACCAGGTGCCGGTGTAACGGCTGAGATCAACATATGGGACGACCTGCAATTCAGGGACGGCATCTTTCATATGCACACATGACGATATCATTATTAAATAAACAAACATTAATATCTTTATGATGCCATTCATTTCTTCACCGCCCCGGTGAATGACCTTTCTGACTGTCAGCATCCGGGCTCATCGGGATGACCGCAGCAGTTCTGCTGATTGATGATCTTGAGCGCGTTGTTTCTGAGAAGCAGGGATATCTTTCTGCCAAGCGGCATAGGCGCTTTCAGGTTCGTGAAAAAATCTTTTATGCCCGGTCTCTTCTGCCTGCACATAAATTCTTTATGCTAAATGGATAGCGAGTGTATTCCCTGCAGCTTGCTTCAGGGGATATCAATACAGGATTCATTCTTTCAGATAAGTACATTATATCGTATAATTTCCGCAAATGAATCTGTGGGGTGTGGGGGGACGCATCTTTATTTGTGATAGGTCTCTTGGGTCAGGCCTACACATTACATAAAAAATGTAATATGAAGGAAAAACAATTTAACGGATATCGTCCCTGTCATAGATGTTGTTTGTTATCCCTTAAGTACCTCCTTTATTTTGATCAGGAATCTATCCGGGAAGACAGGTTTCGAAATGAACGGCACATTTTTTTCATGAAATGTCTTATTCCTCTGACATGGATCGAGATATCCGCTTGTAAACACAGCTTTAATATCCGGATTTATCTGTCGGACTGCATCATATACCTCACTGCCGTTCATTCTAGGCATGACCATATCAAGTATCAGAAGCTTTATTCTGTCTTTATGTTCCTTGAACTTTTCTAAAGCGTCTCTGCCATCCACGGCTTCTATTACTTCATAACCCGAGTCCTCAAGTATTTTTCCGATTGATTCTCTGACAGCGGTCTCATCCTCCGCAAGGAGTATCGTTTCGCCTCCTCCTTTTAAATCGGGCAGCTTTTCTCTCTGTCCTTTTTTAACGACAGCCTCGATGACCGGCAGATATATCCTGAATATCGTTCCCTGTCCCGGTTCGCTGTAAACATTGATTAAACCGTTATGCTGTTTGACGATACCGTAGACGATTGAAAGCCCCAGGCCGGTTCCCTTGCCAACGTCCTTGGTAGTGAAAAAAGGATCGAATATTTTTTGTCTTGTATCTTCATCCATTCCGACCCCAGTATCCTCAACGGACACCACGCCGTATAGCCCGGTTTCCCCGTATCCGTGCGATTTGATGAAATCATTATTGATTTCGACGATTTCTGTTCTTATCGTCAAAACCCCTCTCCCGGACATCGCATCACGAGCGTTTGTAGCAAGGTTGAAAATAACCTGCTCAATCTGTGTCCCGTCCGCCATAACTACGGGATCTTTGTCAGTGAGATTTATCCTGAAATCGATATCTTCACCAACAAATTTGAATAGCAGTTTTTGAATGCTGCTTACGATGTCATTGAGATGAACGGGAACAAATTCAAAATGCTGTTTTCTGCTGAATGTCAGAAGACCGCGGGTAATGTCCGCTGCCTTCTCCGACAACGAAAGAATATTGTCGATATAGTTCATCGAGGAATATCCTTCAAGTCCCTTTTTTGCCATAAAACCGTAATTGATAATTGCCGAGAGTATGTTATTAAAGTCATGGGCCACCCCCCCGGCAAGCTGCCCTATCGCTTCCATTTTTTGTGCCTGCAGCAACTGGCGTTCAAGGTTTCTCCTTTCTGTAACGTCAAGAAAAGTAACGACTGCGCCTACTATGACTCCGTTTTTATAAACTGGGTGGGACCAGTATTCAGTCGGGAAACTGCTCCCGTCCCGCCTCCAGAGAACTTCATCCACCACATGGACGCCCTCTCCACTCTGAAGGACACTGTAAATCTTGCAATCCTCAATATCATGAGTTTGTCCGTCAGCTCTCGTGTGGTGAATCAGCTCATGCATGTTTCTACCGAGCAGATCTTCCGGTCTGTCGTAACCAAGCATTGCAATACAGGCAGGATTGCAGAAAGTGCAGTGTTTCCGAACATCGAGGCCGTAAATTGCTTCAGCAGTGGAATTAAGCAGAAGAGAGACCTGCTCTTCTTTCCCTTTTAATTCCTCAACGGCCTTTTTCCTTTCCGTAATATTCCGCATCACCTGCACCATCCCTCTTAGTTCCGATGCCCCGCTTACAGGAGAGAGTGTAAAATCAAACCATTGACCGGTCTCGAAATATTTCAGTTCCGACATTTTTAAAGGCACACCTTTGATTATGTTTATGCATAACGGACACCGGTCTCTTTCCAGATTCGCAGGATGAAAAAACTCATGGCAGTGAAGTCCGTTCAAGTCCTTATCCCCCCGCCCCGTAAATCTTCGGGCCTCCTCGTTTACATTCATTATCCGACAGTCTTTGTCTACAACAACCGTTGCGTCAGGCACTGCGTCATATGTGCTCGCACCTCTCGCCATGGCCCTAAAGGGTTCCTGCAGTGATGTCCGTATGACAGCCATGAAAATCAGCCAGAAAGAGAAAAATTTGAATATATGGCCCAGAAGATTTGACAGACCATATACGCTCACATAGAAAGTAAAGGAGAGTTCCGCTGCAATTGTCAGGACAATCGCCAACATCATCAGCCTTACTATTCTTGTTTCAAGGAGGGCATGTTTTTTCCACATGTGATAAATGGCCGCGCCCAGCAATACTATGATGATATATTCACTGTAAATTTTGAATGAAGTAAGACCGGTGCCTTCTATAAAACAGTCCGGGAAAAGTGAATTCATAACGAGGATGTAAACCGTGGATGTAATTATTCCAAAAATAATAAATATGAGGTTTCTAAAAAAGACCCAATGTAGAAAAAACGGAGCCGTCAACAAAAGGGAAGCTTCCAGATAGCGCGTAACAATCCAGAACTGGGTAGCGAGGTTACCTGAGCTGACCTGGTAAATGGTCATCCCTTTATAAACAAAGGCGTGCACCATGTCCAGCGCACCGATCCAGAAATACCCGCATCCCAGATACATTAAAAATTGATTACGAGTAAATGGGTACATCTGCCATGCCACTATAAACATTATAATAGCCACAATGACAGCGAACATTTCTGCAAAAGTATGAAAAAGCAGATAACTGTAAAAACTTGAAGCTATCAGTAATACCGTAAGCATAACAGGAATGGTCAAATCCCTAATGCTTATACCGAACAATCGCTGAAGGAAATCTTTTGTTATTACATTAGTATGATCCAGAATCCCCCTGTTATAAACTTCTCCAATTTCCATGAATAACATCTCCAGTGCGGTTGAGCACGACTCCTGATTTATACAGGAATCATAATCAGGTTATTCTTTAATATATGTTAGCACCAAAATGGAGATATCATACCGATAATACAAATACGTTTATTAATAATATTAATAGCAAGCATGATTACGCATTAAAGGCAACATCTGCTCAGGATAATCGGGATAATTTCATTTTTCCCCATAATTGTACAATAGTTATTAATGCAGTTCATGGGTAAACTGCCCAGGTCAAAGAGCCGCAATACCAGTCTTCTATCATATGCCTGAATACTTTCTGCTTCCGCACCATGCTTTAAAGCTCTCCATAAACGTGTTCTCGATCGATGTTTCGGGCCGCAGCCAGGCCCCTTTTATACTGCCGGTTGAAAATTTGATATAATGGGCTGTATATAACCCATAGGGGGATAGGTCCGAGGTTTGCGGCAAGATATCATTTCTATTTTTATTAACCCATATGCAAATCAGGAAAGGGGGACATTATGCCAGGTTCTCTTTATGAAGAAAAGGTAAAAAACACAATTCACGCTGCACGGCAGTCTTCAACAGTCGAGGTCAAATTGCCCGGAACCAGGAAACCGGTCAGCGTCGCCAAACCATTTCCATCGCCGGTTGACTGGCGGGACCACTGGATTTACTTTCTCATGATAGACCGCTTCAATAATCCCGACGCGTCTCCGAAAACAGCCTGGGACCGGGAAGCCGGAGGACGGCAGGGCGGGACTTTTAACGGAGTGAAAGATAAATTAGGCTATCTTAAAGACCTGGGAGCGGGGGTGGTATGGCTGACCCCTGTCCTTAAGAACCGGCAGTCCCCGCCTGATGAAAGTCATCACGGCTACGGCATCATGGATTTTCTTGAAGTTGATCCGCGATTCGGCAGCAGCCCTAAGGATGCTGAGACCGAGTTCATTAATTTGGTCAATGAAGCGCACGCCCGGGGGTTGTATATTATCCTTGATATAGTGATAAATCATGCCGGAGATGTCTTTGTCTATAAGGACAAGGACGGTAACATTAAGAATGAAATGGACTGGTCCCATGAGGTCTGTTCTATTAATTGGCGCGATGAAAACGGCGATCCAAATCTGAGCTGGCAGGTCCTTCCGCCTTCAAACCTATTACAGCCGGATGCCGCCATCTGGCCTGCTGAACTGCAGAACAATGACTGGTTCCGGCGTCAGGGCAAGGGGTCAGGCCCGATTCAGGGTGATTTTTGCACACTGAAAGATTTCAGAACCGAATTTACCGACATTTATAAGGACAAACCTGTCTGGAATTTGCTCATAAGGGCTTATCAGTACGTAATCGCCAAATTCGATCTTGACGGCTTCCGTATCGATACCCTTAAACACGTGGAACGTGAATTCGCGCTGACTTTTTGTAATGCCGTTCGTGAATTCGCCTTTTCGATCGGCAAAAAGAATTTCTTTATTTTCGGAGAAACAAAAGGCGATGAAAAAGACCTTGCCGCGTACACGGGAAGATACACGCACGAGGAAGAGGGCAGGATCGGGGCTGACGCGTCCCTGGACTTCCCCCTGATGTGGAGGCTGTCTCCGGCAATCAAGGGCTTTGAGCCGCCCACGGCGGTCGAAGACGTCTTTAATTTCAGAAAAAAAGTACAGGAGGACAATCATCTGCTAAGCACGCACGGTGAGGCCTCCCGCTTCTTTGTTACCTTCATAGACAATCACGACGAGCACAGCCGCTTTCTATATCCCCGTGACGGAGGAGATTATTCTCATCAGCTGACACTGGCCCTCGGCTGTATTTTCAGTCTGCAGGGTATTCCCTGCCTTTATTACGGGACAGAGCAGGGGCTTAAGGGGACACAGGAAATCTATTGGTCTAACTTCGAAGGGAAACCTGAGCACGTCCGGGAGGCACTGTGGGGCAAGGCCAATGCGTTTGACCCTGACAATCCTTTTTATACTGAGGTCAAAGAGATGTCCAGGATCAGGGACGCGGAGCCTGCCCTGCGCTACGGCAGGCAGTATTTCCGACAGGTGTCAGGCAACAACAGCGACTTCGGCTTCTCAAAGGAAACGGGAGGTATTATCGCCTTCTCCCGTATTCTCAATGATCAGGAGGTAATAGTCGCCGCCAACACAAATACCCGGTTTCCTTTTTCGGGCTGGGTATTGATCGATTCAAGGATCAACGACGACAACACCGTTTTTAAAATCGCCTACAGCAACTACAGGACAGCGGGGTCCGTGAAGCCTTCAAGCGGTGACGTCAGATTCTATGACCGGAATAATTACCGCTCTGACGGCTGGGCAAGGCGGATACTAGTCGATCTTCAACCGATGGAGATCCAGTTTCTCGCGCCGGAGTGATGAGTATATCACCTGCCGCAATAAACAGATACCATATTGCCCTGAGTTTCATATCTTGCGTGGATGTTCAACTGGTCGAATATTTTCCTGTGATCATCCACAGTCCTTGAGACCAGTTTGCCGCTCCCGCCCAGGGCTTCAAGATATTTGTCGGCAATACGATTGTTTTTCACCAGTGTCGTAAAGTACATCTTGCCGGTTTTGGTCAAAATCTTCTCCAGTCGTTTCAAAAGAACATTCGTATCAGGCAGGCAGTGAAGCAGGTTTTCCGACAGGACTGTTTCAAATGCCTCATCCCTGAACGGAAGGTTCAGTGCGTCTGCATGAAGAAAAACTATATTGTCAGGCACCTTGCCTGCGCGTTTTATCAGCCTCGACTTTCCCATTCTGAGCATCTTGAGTGACTGATCCACGAGAACTACTGGACGGCCGGAATATTGACTGTAAATTGCAGCGGTAAAAGCGAGGGAACCGCATCCGAGGTCAAGCACTTTACCACCCATGCCGAACCTGAGGGCCTCACCGGCTATCCGGGGGAATATATTAATCGAATAACCCCAGATAAGGCGGTTATAGAGCGGATTGCACGCCACCAGGTCATACATAAAACCGAACTGAGTGTCGTATTCACTGCCCGACTCATCATCCGGGAGTACCGAATAGATACCGGGCTCAACCGGTCTGAGGGTAAAATTATTAAGGAGCGTCTCTGTCAATATATTTTCAGTAATCGCCGTCATGCGTTTTATTATACCGATAATCGGGCGAGTATGACTCGGCCTGTTCTGCCTGATAAATGTTATATGCTGAAGACCGGTTACATTGCGCTGAATATTGTCTATTAACTTTTCTTTATCACCA
>JBFLYJ010000149.1:0-7345 GCA_040756635.1 Nitrospirota bacterium | reverse complement strand
ATAGTTTGGATTATTGCAGCTGTATTTCCCGCTTACAACATTAACGCCCAGAGTGAAATACTCAGCATAAATACAGAAGCCTCCTGTATTACTTCATCTTGCCACGCCGCTATGGGAAAGAAAAAATATGTACATGCAGTAGGCGTTGACGGCAGGCAATGTATCAGATGCCATGAAATATTAAAGCAGGGGGAGCACAGCTTTAAGAAAATCCCCCCGGTGACATTCCCTATCTGCTCAAAATGTCACAGTGAGGAATTTTCAACTCCCTCAGACATTAAGGGCTCGCCTCCAAAAGTTATTTATGAGGACAAAGAGATGAAATTTCATGCGCCTTTTGCGGAGGGGAAATGTACGGAATGCCATGACGCTCATGAAAGCGATTATTATAAACATTTAAAGGCGGAATATACTGAAGAATATTATGCATCTTATACTGACGGGACATATTCTCTGTGTCTTAAATGCCATAAAGCTCTTGAAAAAGCACTGACGGAGCCGAGGACGTTGACTGATACAAGGTTCAGGAACGGAAATCTTAATCTTCACTTCAGACATGTGAACAAACCGAAAGGCAGGACCTGTAAGACCTGCCATCACCATCATGGCTCAAAGACGAAGAACCTCCTGCTTATCAAAGACGCCTTCCCGTTCGGGAAAAGGTCGCTTTTGATCAATTATGAAAAGACAGAGACAGGGGGGAGTTGCGCCCCTGCATGCCATGCCACTGTCCAATACGACAGATACGAGCCTGTCGAAACAAACATGAAGACCACTCCAAGAGAAGGCGTAGATGCGACACCCGAAGAGTTGAGGCTCAATCGTCTGGAGGAAGAGCAGGGAACAAAAAAAGAAGGAGAAACAAAATGAAAAAGACCTTTCTGATGATCCTGACGGCAATAACATTAGCAAGCTGTGCTACGCCGGAGAAGAAACTTGAGACCGTATTTTATCCTCCGCTTCCCCAGAAACCGAGGATACAGTTCCTCGTTTCAATAACAAGCGAAGACGATATAGGGAAAAAGACCAGCGGACTTGAGGAATTTCTTGAGGGGAAACAGATGTCATTAAACAAGATAGAAAGGCCGTTTGATATCAGCGCCTCAAAGGGCAGAATTTACGTGTCTGACACATTATATAAGAAAATACTAATTATAAACCTCGAGAAAAAGGAAATTGGATTCCTGAAGGACGAGGGGGCGGGTTCCCTGATCGATCCCATGGGGATATGGGTGACGGAAGATGACATCAAGTACGTGACGGACAAGGGGAGAAAACAGATAATAGTCTTTGACAGGGACAACAAGTATTTAAAGGCGTATGGTGAAAAGGAACAATTTGCATTGCCCCTTGATACAGCGGTCTATAAAGACAGGATTTATGTGTGCGACAGAGACAAAAACAGCATAGAGGTCTTAGATAAAGATACAGGCAAGACCATCCGGTCAATCGGAGGGATAGGATCTGAGGAAGGGAAGCTTTATAAACCCACTCATGTGATAGTTGACCATGAAGGGAATATATACGTGAATGACAATTTTAATTTCAGGGTCCAGAAGTTTTTGCCGGACGGGTCCTATATAAAACACTTTGGTTATCAGGGAGACACCCTCGGGGCGTTTGCAAGGACCAAGGGGATAGCAGTGGACGATGAGGGACTTTTTTATGCAGCGGACGTGGGCTTTGAGAAGGTCCAGGTATTTGATGACAAGACCACTGAGTTTATCGCATTTTTCGGAGAGTACGGGGACAAACCAGGAGATATGTATATGCCGAGTCCTGTATATATAGATTTTCTCAATAAAGATTTTTTTGAAAAGTACGTTGACAAAAACTTCAAGGTCAAATACCTCATATATGTCGGGAATATGGCGGGGGTGAAAAAGCTGAATGTCTATGGATATGGAGACTGGGTAGGCGAGCCCCTTCCGGGGATAGAGATTGATCAGAAAAAATGACAGGCAATAATCTGAAGACATGCATTGCTCTAATTTTTATCTTAATTCTTGCCGCGGGGTGTGATCAATATACAAAACGGAAGATACTGGTCTTTATTTTTCCGCCCCTGGGAAAAGAGAAAAAGGCAGTGATAATAAAAGAAGGGGCGGAAATGCCGTCTCAGGCAACGGAGAAAAAGGCCATTGTGAAGCTCACCCATTTTATTCATGGGCCCAAGGCCCAGAACCAATGCTCCCAATGTCATGAATCCTCAGGCACATACTCATTCAGGAAGCCCGATACACAGGGGGTAGTCATTCCATCACTTGGAGATGTCTCCGGAAGGCTTGTCATGCCGCTGTCTGAGCTATGCGTGGATTGCCACACCTCCAAGTCGCCAGAGAGCGCTTACAGAAAACAGCTCTGGCTGCACGGTCCCGCGGCCCAGGGTGAGTGCATATTATGCCACCAGCCGCATCAATCCGAATACAGGTACCTGCTGCTTAAGAAAAATTCCATTGAGGTATGCACCGGATGCCATTCAAAGGGGCTTATGAGAGAAAGCGAAAGTCACAAGACAGGCGATGAATGCACGTCATGTCATAATCCGCATGCAGGGAAGGACAGTCTTTTGCTCAAGAAGGACTATAATGAGCAGTTCTGAGATAATGGAGGGAAGCTTATCTGGTCATGTTCTTAAAAAGGTGGGTAAACAATTATGCCCTGGTCCTGCTTTGTATCGTTATGGTTATTTCATTAACTGAAAAGAAGGCGCGTGCAAGGAGTTATTTCCTGATTGAAAGACCGGAGCTCGGACTCGATGTTTCCTATGAATATGAGCAAGACCGGAGGACCGGCCCTGATATAAACAGGGAAGATACCACTAATATCCTTTCAGAAAGGTTAGACATTAAAACGTCCGGATGGCTGTACCACCCTGCGTTGGCTTCGTATTCAGTAACACTGTCGCCGCAGTGGGAACAGGCCTTTTTCCATCCTGACGAAGGAGAAGAAAGGACAACCAGGTCTTTTCTTCAGGGCTATCTGACGGAAGTCACCTTCTTAAGATATAAACCCTATACCTTGAGACTTTTTGCGAACAAACAGCTCTCGACTCTGGCAAGCAGCTTTGCTGAAAGGTCAAAGACCGAGACGGACACATACGGCGCCGCATTACTGCTTAAATACAGGGTCCTTCCAACTACTATCGATTATAACCACGAGGAGAGCTCCCAGGAGGGATTTTTTACTACCGGAGGGGAAAGCGATGAATTCAGACTGAATATGAAATATGACAGACATCTCGGACAGACCCTGCTGAACGCGTCATACATGGACAGCATCCAGACGACACAGGGCGCGCCTGTCAATCTGGAGACGCAAAACGCCGTGCTCCAGAATTTTTTCAACCTTACCAAAGACGGGGACATTACCCTTTCATCAGGCCTGAGCTATAACACCGCACAGGGGGATTTTACTGAAAGCGCCGGGTATAATCTGACCGAGGACCTTCAGTGGAGACACCTTGAAAACCTGTCTACTAACTATACATTCCGTTATGACAGAAATTCATCGGAGTCCTTCACCTCGGAAACGAAATCAATAAACTTCAACCTGGCGCATCTTCTCTATGAAACACTCCTGACGTCAATAAATGCGGATGCATCCGCCAGCAGCTTTACAGGCGGCAGAATAAATCTGTACAGGTCCGGAGTGGATTTTAACTATAACAGGGAGGTCCCTAACGGGACGCTGAATCTCAACATGGGATTTGCTTATACAATCGCTGATCAGGACTTTGAGCCTGGCCTTGTTCAGGTTTTAGACGAGCCGCTCACCCTGGCAGATGGAGTAATTGCGCTTCTAGCAAACGGGCATGCTGATTTGGATTCTATCGTGGTAACAGATATTACAGGCACAATTTTTTATATAAAGGACATAGATTACCGGGTAACTGAAATAGATTCCTTTGCGAGAATCAGCCGTATAACGGGCGGGGGGATCAGCAGCGGTCAGGATGTGCTTGTTGATTACAGATATAATAACAACCCCCCGTTTGATTACTCGATATTTAACCAATCCTACGGCATATCTCTTAACCTCTGGTCTGTATGGAGGACATACTACAGGTTTAATCAATCCAAACAGCATGTTATTTCAGGCGCCCCGCCTGAAAGGCTGACAGACGACAGTATCCACGCGGTCGGGACAAGCCTTGACTGGAAATGGAACAGGACGTCTCTTGAGTATGAGGACCTGCAGACAACAAATATCCCCGTTACAAGGTGGCGCATTGAAGAGTCTGTTACATTGAGACCCTCCGATAAAACCTTTTTTAATATCTCAGGCAATTATGGAGAAAACAAGTTTAAAGAGACAGGGAATACCGAGAGATTTAACGGCCTCAGGGCGGATTTTCAATTGATTACCTCAAGCTGGAGCAGGTTGAGGTTTGCGGGTTCCTGCAATAAAATATCCGGCAACGGTAAAGATACCATCGATTCCGGATTTCACGCTGCGTTTGAATGGGCCTATCGGGTATGGCGCGGCGGTTTCAGCTATAAGTTCTTAAATGAAGAAGACAGGGTGTATCAGCAGGGCCATAATAACCATTACGTGCTGGTAGAGGTAAAGAAAATATTGTTTTAGCGCATTGCGCGCTGGTTGAGATATGAAATATTGCGTGATCATCATTTTATTGATTTTCAACACGGCAGGCTGTTTCAGGCAGGTTGTTGAAGTCAGAGAGCCCTTGCCCGATATAACCTGGCCGAAGCCGCCTGAAATTCCGAGAATTAGGTTTGTTAATTCAATAACAAGGCCGGAGGACTTAAACATCAGGGAAGGGGCCTTCAAAAGTGTTATCAGGTTTTTGAGCGGGCCGAAGGAAGAAGACGGCCTTGTTTCCCCTTATGGCATTGAAACAGATACCGAGGGGAGACTTTTTGTTGTCGATGGCATGAAAAATTGTGTGCATGTCTTTGATAAAGGCGAAGGCGTCTACTATACGTTTCCCCTGAAAGGGGCCTCATTTATGTCTCCTATCGATATAGCGATTGATGAGAGGGGGAATATTTATGTCTCTGATTCAAAAGATGGCGTTGTAAAAATATTTAGAGACAGCGGCAAGAAAAATATCGGCGAGATAGGCAGGGGATTTCTGAAAAGGCCGACGGGGATAGCTGTAAATGAAAAGACCAAAGAGCTTCTGGTGGTAGATACACTTGCCTCTGTGATCATAAGATATGACCTTGAAGATTACAGACTAAAAGGCACAATCGGCAAAAAGGGAAAGGACAGGCAAATGTTTAATTCCCCCACAAATATCTCAGTCTCAGGGGATGGATATATCTTTGTCTCGGATTCCCTGAATTTCAGGGTCCAGATATTTACGCCTGATGGAGAATTTTTCAACTACTTCGGGAAACCCGGAGACAGCCCCGGTAATTTTTCAAGGCCGAGGGGTGTCGCTGTTGACAGCGACGGGAACATTTATGTCGTCGATGCATTGTTTGACAATGTTCAGATATTCGACAGGTCCGGCAGGCTTCTTCTGGCCTTCGGAGGGCCGGGAAATAAATATGGAGAACTCTGGCTTCCTTCGGGGATATTCATAGATAAAAACGACAATATTTATATCTCTGATTCCTATAACCGCAGGGTGCAGGTCTTTAAATATATAAAAGAAGGGAACCTTATAAACAAATGAGGAGAAATTTGAGGAACAGCGGCCGTCTGCGGATCTTCATACGTGTCGTTACGTTTCTATTATTGACAGCCGGCCTATTTTCCCCTGTAAACGATATCTATGGGGGAAGCATTGCCACTACAAAACACAATCTTTCAGTCTCGGGCCCCGGCTCAATTAAATCAACTACGGAGGCGGAGATATGCATATTCTGTCACACCCCCCATAATGCAAGAGGCGATGTGCCTTATCTATGGAACCGCAGCGACACAACGCAGAATTATATTACATATGAGAGCTCAACTCTTTACGCAACTGTTGGCCAGCCGACAGGGGCATCGAAGCTGTGCCTGAGCTGTCATGACGGCACGATCGCGCTCGGCGCCCTGGTCTCAAGGCCAGAGGAGATACCATTTGCCGGTGGCCTGCGTTTCATGCCCGGGGGCGCGTCAAGGCTCGGTACAGACCTTTCTGACGACCACCCTGTGTCCTTTGTTTATGATTCCGCGCTTGCAATCGCCAACGGTGAGCTCGCAGACCCATCCGTATTGCCTCCGGAGGTAAGGCTTGATGAGAACAACCAGCTCCAGTGCACGGCCTGCCACGACCCCCATAGTGACACTTATGGCCAATTCCTTGTCATGCAGAATGTCTATTCGGTCATTTGCACGTCATGCCATCAACGGAACGGATGGGCCTCAAGTTCGCATAAGTCATCCGATGCGGCATGGAACGGCTCAGGCACAGACCCCTGGCAGCACACAACGTATAACACTGTGTCCCAGAACGGCTGCGAGAACTGCCATCGGCCCCATACAGCGGGAGGGCATGCAAGACTTCTGAATTTTACATTTGAAGAAGACACCTGTATTGTCTGCCACAATGGGAATGTAGCCGGCAAAAATATTGATATGGAGTTTTCCAAACCATATAAACACGGCATCCAGGATTATACGGGCATACATGACCCTGCGGAGGATTTTACATCAGGCTCTGTCCAGAAGCACGTCGAATGCGTGGATTGCCACAACCCTCATCAGTCCGATCCCGCCCCGTCGCCGGGAGCGCCCCAGGTATCAGGCGCGAATAAAGGCGTGAGCGGTATAAATGCAAGCGGACAGCAGATACCTGTGTCCTCAAATCTGGACGAGATATGTTTCAAGTGTCACGCGGATTATAATGTGACGACCACGCTGCCACTCACCCGTCAGATTGCACAGCTTAACACGAGACTTGAGTTTGATCCGTCAAATCCGTCATATCATCCTGTAGATGCGGCAGGGAAAAATCCGAATGTCCCGAGCCTCTTGCCTCCTAACACAACAACCAGCAGGATATTCTGCACGGACTGTCACAATAACGACAACCCTGCCGGACCAAAGGGCCCGCATGGATCAACTAACGAATACCTCCTTGAAAAAAACTACACCACACTGGATTACACTACGGAAAGCCCTGCTGCATATGCCCTTTGTTATAAGTGCCATGACAGAAACAGCATCCTTAATGATGAGAGTTTTAAGGAACATAGGAAACATATAGAAGGCGAAAATGCCTCCTGCTCCGCATGCCATGACCCGCACGGGATAAGCTCCGCGCAGGGTAATCCACAGAACAACACTCATCTTATCAACTTTGATCTTACCGTTGTGCAGCCCACGGATCAGGGGGATTTAAGGTTTGAAGACCTCGGGACGTTCAGCGGCAGGTGCTTTCTCA
>JBFLYJ010000148.1:0-7347 GCA_040756635.1 Nitrospirota bacterium | reverse complement strand
GGACGTACTTGCCCGCAGAGGTGCCAGGGTCCTTACTATCAGGGAAAAGGCCGGGAGAGTGGACCTGAACAGCCTGATGACCGAACTCGGCAAGCTTGAAATAACCAGTGTCATGATAGAAGGCGGGTCATCGATAGCGGCTTCCGCTCTCTCCGAGAAGATCGTGGACAAGGTAATGTTCTTTACCGCTCCTACAATAATCGGAGGGGTTGACGCTGTTCCTTCAATAGGGGGCAAATCCCCTTCCCTTCTGAAAGACGCGCTGCAGCTGAGAGACACTCAGGTGACCACCTATGGGGGAGACATTTTGATAGAAGGATATCCCGTCTATTAGATTTCAAATAACAGGCCCCTGATTTCGGACACATACAAGACAAAGATCAGAACCACTCTCCGGATCAGACCATGAACTTTTTTCCGTTGTTCTTTATTTAGGCCTTTCCTTCAGCAGTTCCTGCTTCAGTCTCCTGTCCGCCTGCAGGACCTTTTCCGTATCATCACCGCTCAATTCCCATGAATACTCACCTGCGCCGTTGCGCTTCAGTTTAATCTTTACAGGGATTGAGGGCTTTATTTCCGCGATCTCAGGGACCTGCTTAAAAACCTCCTCGGGTTTCCCGTCACCTGAGCGCGAACATGCCGGGACACATAAATATAAAACAGCGACCATTACAGCAAGTATTTTTCTTTTAGCCATGTATTCCCCCAAAAAATTGAAGATGATTATCTAATCAAGCTTATACCTGTCCAATATATTTCACAAGAGAGCTTGAACCCCTTATAAACACAATGAATCACTATTTAAATTAAACAGAAAAAATAAAAAATTAAAAATAAGGAGGGGAGATATTTAATAGTCTTATTCCACATCTTTAATTTTTTATCTTTGATTTTTTATCTATTTACTGTGTCGGCATTGTGTTTATCCGGCATTCAACCTCTCCTGTTTCACATATTATTGAACAGCAGTGATTTAACCTTCAAGCTAGAAGCTTTTATACCTGTTTGTGATAGGAAACCGCCGGTCCTTGCCGAAGGCCCTCGGAGTTATCTTGATCCCGGGCGGGGCCTGGCGCCGTTTATATTCGGAACGGTCGATCATCCTGATGACCCTTTGCGTGCATTCAATGTCACAGCCCAGCTTCAATATCTCATCAAAACCACGGTCTTCCTCCACATACGCCTTCAGTATGGGGTCCAGCTGTGGATATGGCGGAAGCGAGTCAGTGTCCCTCTGGTCGGGTTTGAGCTCTGCCGTAGGGTCCTTCCATAATATCCTCGCGGGTACGAGGTCTCTGCCCGCCTTCACGTTTCTCCATTCGCAGAGCTTATAGACCAGCATCTTGGGCACGTCTTTGATCACCGCGAACCCGCCGGCCATATCTCCGTATAATGTGGCATATCCTACGCTCATCTCTGACTTGTTCCCTGTAGTAAGCACAAGCCAGCCGAACTTGTTGGAAAAGGCCATCAGGATGTTGCCCCTTATCCTGGCCTGCAGATTTTCCTCAGTGATGTCAGTACTCATCCCTTTAAAATTCCCGGCAAGTGTATTCAGATAGGCCTTAAAAATACGGACAATCGGGACCTCTATGATTTTTATTCCCAGGTTCCGCGCGTGGCCGAAGGCGTCTTCGCGACTCTCCTTTGACGTGTACATGGATGGCATAAACATCCCGCGGACGTTGTCCTTCCCCAGCGCGTCGACCGCGATCGTAGTCACAAGCGCAGAGTCGACACCGCCGCTCATCCCGACTACTACCCCGTTAAATCCGTTTTTATGCACATAATCTTTTGTGCCGAGCAACAGCGCGTTATATACCTCTTCATCTTCCGAATAGATTCTGGTCTTCCTGGCTTTGTATGGGGAGCGATTTTTAGTCAATGTCCAGGGTATTTTTATTTCATCGACATGCTCATCCTCCCGCATAATAGCCTTCAGTTTCTTCGCATTAGAGGAAGACGCATCCCGCCCTGTCAGCGGCACGTCAATATCAACAGCGATCACGTCTTCCTTGAACAGTTTTCCTTTGGCCAGCGTATTGCCTTCCGCGTCGACCGCGAAACTCCCCCCGTCAAATACGAGTTCGTCCTGACCGCCGACCATATTGACATAGACTATCGCTGCGCCGCATTCCCTGCTACGGGCGGTCACCAGCTTCTCCCTGAACTCCGCCTTGCCCATGTGATATGGGGACGCGTTGATATTTACGATCACTTGCGCTCCTGACATGGCCTGTACCCTTGCGGGCCCCCTTTCATGCCAGATGTCCTCGCATATGTTCACCCCGGTCTTCACCCCGCCGATGTCGTAAACCGGATATCTCTTCCCCGAAACGAAATAGCGCTGCTCATCAAAAACCCCGTAGTTGGGCAGGTATTTCTTGTGATACACGTCAACCAGAGTGCGGTCGGATATGACCGCGGCCGCGTTTAACAGCCCTTTTTTTCTGTCTACAAAACCGACGACGGCGTTTATGTCCCTTGTTGCGTTCACTATTTTATTAAGCGCGCTGATATTGTCCTGGATAAACTGCGGATTAAGCAGCAGGTCTTCCGGCGGATAACCGGTCACAGCCATTTCAGGAAATGCCACTATATCGGCCTTCAGTTTTCTCGCCTTTTTGATCCCTGCGATGATCTTCCTGACATTCCCCGGCAGTCCCCCTACGGTCGGATTTATCTGCGCAAGCACGATCCTTATCCTTTTCAATTATACGCTCCCTGTCAGACGCACTTTTTTTGAGTGTATTAATAATAATTGAAGGGCCCGTGTTTGTAAACCATGATCCGGAACAGCGTCAAATTATATTAACCCAGCAACCGGGAATCCTTCATATTTCCTTCATAAATTTAGCATATTGTTGTACAGAAAACATTGGTCTCACGTTTTATTGACTCCGAATGGTAATGGAGATATAATCTATCTGTTCATTTATCCATTCATCATTCTATAAACATTGCAGAGGAGATAAAAAATGTCTTATAACAAAACCTGTTTTAAAAATGCTGCTGTATTAACTGCCTTGTTATCATTATTCATTCTCGCTTCCGCCTTTTTATATGTCGTGCCGTCTGAAGTGTATTCCGAGGAACTTCCGGTTCCCGAAGCTACCGCAGCGGTTACTCCGGGAAAAACTATTTCGAGGGAGTCCGTGGACTTTCTCACAAAGACCGGGCAGGCCATGGCTGAAATCGCCGAGGCGGTCAAACCGGCGGTCGTGAATATATCCACGGTAAGGACCGAAAAAGTCGCGGACGCTCCGTTATCTCCTTTCCTTGAGGACCCTTTTTTCAAGAAGTTCTTTGGTGACCAGTTCAGGCATCCGGAGAAACCGAGAGAATTCAAATCAGAGAGTCTGGGTTCCGGAGTCATCGTGTCCTCCGACGGATATATACTAACTAACAATCATGTAATAAAAAACGCCGACACGATTAAGGTCCTGCTTTCGGACAGGAGCGAGTATACGGGCAAGCTTATAGGCAACGACCCGAAGACGGACGTGGCCATTATCAAAATTGACGCGCAGAACCTTACCAGACTGCCGCTTGGAAATTCGGAGGGGCTGAAGGTCGGGGAATTAGTGCTGGCAGTGGGTAATCCTTACGGGCTTAATCAGACTATCACGATGGGAATCGTGAGCGCCGTAGGGAGGGCCAATGTCGGCATCGCCGATTATGAAGACTTCATTCAGACGGACGCGGCCATTAATCCCGGCAACTCAGGGGGGGCCCTTGTCAACGTAAAAGGTGAACTCGTTGGAATTAACACCGCAATCTTCAGCACTACCGGGGGATATCAGGGAATCGGTTTTGCCATCCCCAGCAACATGGTAAAAGTTGTCATGGACAACCTGCTCGAAAAAGGCAGGGTCATCAGGGGCTGGCTTGGCGTTTCGATACAGGATGTCACGCCCGAACTTGCGCAGCAGTTCAAGCTCGATAAGGATTACGGCATCCTTGTCGCGGATGTCGTCGATGGAAGCCCGGCGGAAAAGGCGGGCATCGAGCATGGAGACGTTATTGTGGAGTTCGGGGGCAAAGAGGTTAGCGAACCATATATCCTGAGAAACATTGTAGCAGGCACTCTGCCCGGCACCGAAGTTGAAATGAAGGTGATCCGCAATGGAGAACCCCTGTCGCTTAAAGTCACTATCGAAGAGCTTCCGTCAGGAGAACAGAAGGTCCCGACCGAATTCAAGAACGCATTAAGGGGAGTAAGTGTCCAGAACCTGACCCCTGATGCATACAAACAATTAAATGTCCCCGAGAAAATAAGAGGGGTTGTTGTTTCGGGCATTGATGAAGGAAGCCCCTCGGAGCGCAAACTGATACGCGGAGACGTCATTCTCGAAATAAACAGGAAGGCCATATCCAATATCGATGATTATGAGTCCCTTGTATCGACGATAAAATCCGATACAAATGTCCTGCTACTGGTATTCAGGAGGGGTTCGACAATCTTTGTGACGATAAGCCCTGAATAGAGACGCAAGATTTTGCGTTTCTACGGATGTTCCATGGGTAGAGACGGGTTTCAAACCCGTCTCTACTTTTTAATTGCAGTTAAAACGTCCACAAGGGGTATATTAAATTTCTTCGCTATCTTTCGGCAGTCTTCATATTCGGGTGACGTCTTAATTATCTCTTTACCAAGCCGCGATTTCTTGACCCTCACATTGCCGTACTTTGTTTTCTGCCGGATAATTTCACGCTGGAGGGTTTTTCTTTGAGCCCTGAAAAACCTGAGGCCTATGCTTGTCGTTTCCCTCAATATAATTTCTGACATGGCATCTGTTTTATCTGCACCGCAGAGTACGCTCAGTATAATACCGGGTCTGCCTTTTTTCATGATCGTCTGAGTCAAATAAACATCGAGTGCCCCTGCTCTGAACAACCTCTCCATCACATATTCATAAACCTGAGGATTCATGTCATCGATATTGGTCTCGATGACTGTCACCGATTCTTCCGCTTTTGCAGGAGCGTATTGCAATACGCCCCTACTGCCGATGAACAATCTGAGAATATTCGGCTGTTCTTTAAAATCCTTATTACCAGCGCCAATTCCGGCTTTGGATATTTTCATCTCCGGAAGAGGGCCGAAACCGGCTGAGAGAGATGATATCAGGGCAGCGCCGGTAGGGGTGGTAAGTTCAAATTTCACGTCCGAAGAATATACAGGGATCCCTTTCAATAATTCCGCTGCAGCCGGAGCAGGCACAGGCAGGAGCCCGTGTTCCGACTTTATTGAACCGCTCCCGATATTCACGTCCGATGAATAGATTGTATCGATCCCGAGGACATCAAGCCCTATCAGTGACCCGAAGATATCGACAACGCAGTCAACAGCGCCCAGCTCATGCAGGTGGACCCTGTCGAACCGCTCTCCATGTACTACGGCCTCTGCTTCGAACAGTCTCCTGAAGATACCCAGTCCTTTTTGTTTGATCGGGCCTGACAAGGTCGAGTTTTTGATGATCTGCTCTATGTCTTTCCATTTTTTAGCCGCTGATGTATGACCCCCCTTAAGTCCCCCCTTACTAAGGGGGGATTTAGAGGGGTCGTTTAAAACTACATCAACTTTGGTGGCCCTCATCCCGGCCTTTTTTACCTGCTTAGCGGTCAGGCGATAACCCCTGACAGGCAGACGGGCCAGTTCATGTTTGAGTCTTGAAAGCGGGACCCCGGCATCAACGAGTGCCCCAAGGGTCATGTCACCGCTTATACCGGAAAAACAGTCGAAGTATGCAATCATAATTCAGCGATCAGCTTTCAGCAGCAAGCCAGACTTCCTCCATAAAAAATAATGCATCTGCAATAATGCAGGCGTTGGGAAATAATTTATTTTTCGATACCGAAAACGCAATTTCAATCAAGGGAGCAATGTACCGTTTTATTTAAAGCTGCATGCGCAATCTGATTATAAGTTCATCGAGTTAAAGAGATTATTTATCAATGCCTGCATTATTAGTGTTAGCAGACAGCAAATTTATCTTATGCGCCAGCACGCCGGCGCCGAATCCGTTATCGATATTCATGACGGCAATGCCGGGGACACATGAATTCAGCATCGCGAACAGCGCTGTAAGTCCACCGAAGCTTGTGCCGTATCCGACCGAGGTCGGAACCGCTATTATAGGTTTGTCGGACATCCCTCCTACGACAGACGGCAGAGCACCTTCCATTCCTGCTACAACGATCAGCGCGTTTGCCTCCCTGAACACCTTGCCGGCATGTATAATCCGGTGCAGTCCGGCGACGCCGACATCTGTAACAGTTTCAACCCTGCTTCCAAGGAATTCGGCTGTCACAGACGCCTCTTCGGCGACCGGGATGTCCGAGGTCCCGGCGCACAGTACAGCTACCCTGCCGTTCTTTTCAGCGGAACCTCCGGCCGTGATCACCCTGGATTTTTCATAATAGGCAGGCCTCATTTTATATTTTTTGCACACGGTCCTGATACTCATGAAAACTGACTTATCGGCCCTGGTGATTAATATCTTCCCGCTTTTTTTGACCATGGCTTCGGCAATCCTGACAATGTCTTTCTCGTCCTTGCCCTCAGCAAATATCACCTCCGGCACGCCATGCCTGAGCTCCCTGTGATGATCAACCTTTGCCATTCCCAGGTCCTCATAAGGAAAGTGCTTCAATTCTTCCATCGCCTCCGTAATCGCGGTCTTCCCGCTCTTTACCGACTCAAGTATCTCTCTTATTTTCTTGTTGTTCATTATTTCAAATATAGCTGACAGCCGGCGTTAGTATTCCGACTTCAGACTCCTGGTCATCAGTTCCCTGACAGCATGGGAAGGGTTTTTGTCTTCATTAACTACCTTGTAAATCTGTTCTATGATCGGCATCTCCACATTGTGCGTCTTTGAAAGTTCATAAGCTGACTTTGAAGTAGCCACACCCTCAGCCACCATCTTCATCTTCGAAAGGATCTCAGGCAATTTCTCTCCCCGCCCGAGTTTGAAGCCGACAGTATAATTTCTCGAAAGAGTGCTGGTACAGGTCAGTACAAGGTCTCCAAGCCCGCTCAGGCCGTCGAATGTCTTTTCCCTGGCGCCCATAGTAACACCGAGGCGAATCATTTCGGCAAGCCCCCTCGTGATCAGAGCGGCCCTGGTACTGGCCCCGAGCCCAAGACCCTCAGATATGCCTGATGCGATTGCCATCACGTTTTTCAGCGCTCCGCCCAGTTCAACACCCAGCACGTCAGTGTTCGTATAGACCCTGAAATAGTCCGTATTGAATACTTCCTGCAGAAGCAGTGCTGTTTCTCGACTGATTGCCGCGATTGTAACGGCAGCCGGCAGTTTCCTGACTACCTCTTCCGCAAAG
>JBFLYJ010000147.1:0-7410 GCA_040756635.1 Nitrospirota bacterium | reverse complement strand
AAACCGAATAATGATGAATGCACATCTAAAGTTGTACAAAATTTAAAGAAGTATAAAATTGGAGTAAGAAGACTCAGATGCATAGACATCGCAGACTACCGAATATTTTACGGTGTCAGAAAAAACGGGATGGTGTGTGTTTACGCAGTTATTTATGCCAAGGGAGATAAACATAACCTGGCTTATCATGAAGAGTCATCACACTACAATAAGATCAAACTACTGTCTAAGCACTGGAAGGAGTGTTAATGGGTTCTGTTGAAGAAATAAGATACAAGAAGGCCACTTTGTTTAAATGGCAGATGCCTTCCAATGTATCAAAAGTATTTTCCATATCAGACCTGGATAAGATTTGCGAATCGTGCGAATCCGTCAAAAATGATGAAATCAGGAAACTGAAATCGGAAAATGCAAAGCTTAAGAAGCTTGTTGAGTTTCTGAGGAAGGAAATGCAGTCTCTGGAACTCAAAACAGCCATTCATGAAAAGTCTGTTCCGTTAAAAAAGATTGTAAAAGAAGTTACATCAACACCTGAAGGCAAAAAGGCATGGGAAACTGCATGGAAAGAACAGAATGACGAGTGGGCCGATCTGCTTACAAAGGGGAAGATAAGCAGGATAAAGTATTATCGGCTTGTAAACGGTATGGACCAGGCAACACTCGCCAGGAAACTCAAGACAGCCCAGCCCAACATAGTCAGGATTGAAAGACCTGGGTATAACGTACCAATCAGTACTCTCGAAAAGCTTGCGAAGATATTTAAAGTAAAGAAGGGAGATTTACTTGGGGACTAACCCGGGAATACAATTCGTTCAGGTCTCATTAATCGAGCTTGATTTCAAGTTGAACAAAAATTTCAAGCTCCCTGATAAAGGTGTCCCGGTAGATATGGGACTCGATGTTAAGAAATCGTTCAGCAGCGACAAAAAGTCCCTGACAACCGTCCTGTCAGCCATACTGTTTAATAAAACCACCTCCTACCCCTTCAAAATGAAGGTGTCTGTTGAAGGATTATTTGTAAGCGATAATATTAAAGAACTTCAGGAATTTTCAAAAATCCATGCCCCTGCTCACTTGATGCCATTTCTGCGAGAAGTTATAGGAACCACGACACTTAAGGCCAACATCCCTCCATTACTTTTGCCTCCTTTTAACATTTCAGAACTCCTGAAAGAGAAAAGAAAAGGCTAAGAACGAGGGTTTTAATTTTAAGCATAACTGGCGTCAGCTCTCCATTCATCATAATTTCAATTATCAGCAATCAGTAACAATTACAAATTACGAATTACAAAGTACGAATTGATTAAGACTGCGGTCAGCGAGTACGACCGTTGCAACGGTCATAAAATCCAATGCCCCATAAACACGTCGCATGCGCCATTATCGAAATTGACGGAAAGATCCTCTGTACACAACGGAGTGAATCCATGAGCCTTCCTCTTAAGTGGGAGTTCCCGGGTGGAAAGATAAAAGACGGAGAAAGTCCCAAGGAATGTCTCAGGCGTAAATTGACTGAGAAGCTTGGGATTGAAGTCGCAGTCGGACAGGCGCTTCCTGCAACAACCCACCACTATCCGGACTTTTCAGTAACCCTCCATCCATTTATCTGCAATATAATCTCAGGGGAAATAATCCTTCACGAGCACAGTGCCATTGCCTGGTTGCCAGTAGAGAAATTGCATACCCTTGACTGGGCAGAGGCGGATTTGCCAATTTTAGAGATGCTTGCAGCTAGGCTTTAAAAGTGCAAATGTGAAAGATTATCCGCCTCCGCGTTGTATGTTATAATCAAACCATTGTTACGGGGACAGGCTCAAGTCAATTACGAATTAGAAATTACTAATTACTAATCAACTACTGTGAAAAAGAATGTCCTACAGGAAAAGAGTTATGCGTTTGCTTTGAGAGTTGTTAAGACCTATGAGTACCTTTGTGTTGAGAAGAAGGAATATGTTCTGTCAAAACAGCTGTTGAGGGCTGGGACGTCTATTGGGGCAAATGTTGAAGAAGCTATCGGCGGCCAGTCTGAAAAAGATTTCTTTGCCAAAATAACTATCTCGTACAAAGAAGCCCGTGAGACGCACTTCTGGTTAAGGCTGTTATCAGACAGCGGATATCTCTCAACAGCACAGAGCGTTTCTTTGCTGAAAGACTGTGAAGAGCTTATAAGATTAAGCGGAAGCATCCAGAAAACGATGCGCTCTCGGAACATATAATTAAAAGATAAGAAAATTACGAATTAGAAATTACGAATTACGAGCGGATAACCGTTGCAACAGTTAGAATAGCAATCAGATCACAAAGCTGATAAGCTTTAGTTGAAACGGCAAATTTTACTCTTATATATCATGCAAAGGAGGGCTGGACGAATGGAAAGTTTCCTTTTTGCAGCATTGCAAACAGACGGAAGACCGGTCCCATGGCTTGATATCATCGGTATTTTTATATTCATTGCGGGATTCATTGTCGGCTTAGGGGCGGTAACGGTCATTGATATTCATGGCGCTCTGGGAAGGAGATCAGCGTACTGGACAGAAGCTACGACCAGAACGCATAAGGTCACCAAGCCGTTGATCTGGATCGGGCTCGGCCTGGCAATAACAGGCGCACTTATAACATATCGCCACAGCACTTTGTCCGGCATACCATTACTTCAGGGGATCATTGCTATAGCGCTCGTACTGAATGGATTGTTTCTTTCTTTTTACGTAAGTCCATATATGCTGAAGCGTGAGCGTGAAGGCAGAGCACAGGAACTTTTGCCTGACTCCCTCCAGATCAAGATCGTGTTAAGCTTTGTTGTATCATTCATCGGATGGTGGAGCGAAGTCTTCTTATTCGTGTGGTATCTCGTTATGGTGAAGTGAAACATTCCGTGATATTCATAGAACAAAAGCAGATAACAACTATGCGGAATGTTTAATTTTCCTTCTCCTTATCAGTTTATCTATTTCGACAGCAAAAATAACCGTAGATGATACGGCAATTATTTCAATCCATTCGGGTATTGCTATGGGGACTGTCCTGAATATCCACTGAAACGCCGGAACATAGAGCACGGCGAGGTGGGCAAAAAAGGCAGTAATGATACTCAAAAACAGGAAGGGATTGCTTATCAGGCTTACCCTGAAAATAGATTGCATCTCTGAACGGGAATTCAACGCCTGGAAAAACTGAAAAAATACCATTGTCGTTACTGCTACTGTCCTTGCCTCGGCAATTGAGTCTCCGGATTTTACGGCCATGACATAATTGAAAATGACCCCGAGAGATATGACCGTCCCAACAAGGACCGTCCTCTGGATCAACAGCCTCGTCATTATTCCTTCCTTCGGATGTCTCGGCTTTCTGTCAATGACCGCTCCTTCCCCTGGTTCAAATGCAAGGGCAACGTCCTGGAATCCGTTCGTCACCAGGTTTATCCACAGAAGCTGCGCGGGAACGTACGGGATAGGAAGTCCAAGCAGCATTGTGCCGATAATCGACAGCACAGCCGCAACTCCGGTGGGAATGAGGAAAAAGGTGACCTTTTTTATATTATCGAATACTATCCTTCCCTCTTTGACCGCATTAAATATACTGGCGAAATTGTCATCAGTTATAACCATGTCCGACGCTTCCTTTGCCACGTCCGTTCCGGATTTGCCCATGGCTATGCCGATATGAGCGGCCTTTAAAGCAGGCGCATCATTGACTCCGTCACCCGTGACCGCCATGATGTCCCCGTGTTTCTTGATCTGCTGGACGATCCTCAACTTATGCTGCGGTGAAACTCGCGCGTACACGGACACATCCTTCACCTTAGAGTAAAGCTCCTCATCGCTCATCAGCTCAAGCTCTTTCCCTGTCAGTACCGCGGATTCAGTATCGATTATTCCCAGTTTCCTCGCTATCGCATGGGCGGTTACGGCATGATCTCCTGTTATCATGATGATTCGTATGCCTGCCCTTTTACATCCATCAATCGCCTGTATCGCCTCATCCCTCGGCGGGTCTATCATTCCCTGAATGCCCGCAAAAACAAGATCGGTCTCCACATCCTGATGCGTTATCTCCTCCGTGGTATCCGGCACTTCCTTGTAGGCCATGGCAAGGACCCTGAGCCCCTCCCCCCCGAAGGCCTCAGCTGCGCGGAAGAAGTTGTTTTTCTGAAGTTCCTCGCTGATCATGCATTTGGTGCATATATTAAGCAGTCCATCGAGAGAACCTTTGACAAAGACGATCTTCTTTTTTCCCACGGTATGCAGGGTCGCCATATATCCTCTCTCGGACTCAAAGGGGATCATCGCGATCTGCGGATAGTTTTTTCTTTCTTCTTCAGGATTGAGTCCGGCCTTCATGGCCGAGACAATGAGAGCGCCCTCCGTCGGGTCACCTTCCACTCTGTACTCACCATTGTCCTCATACACATCAGATTCATTGCAGAGCAGACCTATCCTGAAACACTCCTGCAGCATCTTCAGGCTTTCCGTTTCAACGGGCATCTGTTCATGGCGCAATTCCCCTTGCGGCGCATATCCCGTTCCTGAAAACTCATAGGTATGCTGTCCGTCATAAACAAGCCTGACGGTCATCTCATTTTGGTCAGGGTACCTGTTTTATCAGAGCCTATTACGGTAGTGCTTCCCAGAGTTTCCACGGCATGAAGTTTGCGGATAATCGCGTTCTGCCGTGACATCCTTGCCACACCAATTGCGAGTGTTATGGTAACAACTACAGGAAGGCCCTCCGGAATAGTTGCAACCGCCGCTGCCACTGCCGTCATGAACATGTCTTTTGCACTCTCACCCAGCAGAATTCCGACCACAAAGACAATAAGCGATGCCAGGATGACAAGAATACCGATATTCCTTGCAAAATCATTGATCTTATCCTGAATAGGCGCTTTGACTGTGCCTACGTCCTTTACCTCCAGGGCAATTTTCCCCAATGTCGTTTGTGAACCTGTAGCAACAACTATCCCCTTCGCCCTTCCGTGTACTACGACCGTTCCCATAAAGGCCATATTATTTTGGTCGCCCGGGGTCAGATTGTCTTCCTCCATAACAGAAACAGCCTTCTCCGCGGGGACCGATTCGCCCGTGAGCATGGCCTCCTCGACCCTTAATTCAAGTACATGAAACAGCCTCAGGTCAGCGGGGACCTTGGCGCCGGAGGAAAGGACAACTATATCACCGGGTACGAGTTCCTCGCCGTTTATCTCCCTTTCCCTGCCGTCCCTTATCACCCTTGCCTTTTGAACGACCATATTTTTAAGAGCTCTCACACTTTCCTCAGCCTTGAGCTCCTGGATAAAACCAATGACAGCGTTGAGTATCACCACCACGAAAATGACTCCCGAATCAATATACTCCTGCAGGAGCAGGGTAACCAGTCCGGCGATGAGCAGGATGTAAATCAACGGGCTTTTGAACTGGTGGATGAGTATTTTCGTTTTGCTTATTTTTTCTTCTTCGGCGAGTTTGTTCGGTCCGTATCGTGCCAGGCGTTCGTTTACGTCCGCAGCAGTTAGTCCGTTCTCAGCGGTTGCCAGCTGATCAAAAATATCTTTTACACCAAGCCGATACCAATTCATTCCTTACCCCGCATCAAAACCTGAACAAAGAGGAGAAAAAGATTAATCGTACAGATCATGGAATATATATACATGATTTTTGAGGTATTGGCAAATATTCATTACTTAAACAAGAAAAACTTTTTTTGAAAGCGCGGGACAAATAGTAAGGTCTTTGATTTTGCCGATTTGAGTTAAGATAACTGTCAACGAGGACAGCTGTTGCAACCGCTGCAACGGCTATAAAAAACGTAAGCTCGAAAATCCACAAGTCTGTTATAATCACTACAGAAATAGTATCGAGGCATCACTCGATATAAGAAGATTCAGCGGTTGACAATGAATTCAAGGGAGGCAGATTGTCTCGTGTGAAGAGCTGACCACTCTACTGATCTGAGGACAATATAAATGGGCAGAGGTAAGAAAATAGTCATAATCGCAGGGCCTAACGGCGCAGGCAAAACAACCTTTGCCCGTGAGTTCCTGCCCCATGAGGCGGATTGTCCCCTTTTTGTTAATGCCGACCTTATTGCTGAAGGGCTCTCCCCATTTTCTCCGGAGCATGCTTCGTTTCATGCCGGCAGGCTTATGATTAAAGAAATAAAGAGGCATGTCTTTCACTGTGAAAGTTTTGCCTTTGAAACAACTCTGAGCGGCAAAACATATGCTGAAATAATCCCTGACTGGAAGCGGCTTGGCTACAAAATCAAGATTGTCTTTCTTTATCTGCCGGACGTCAGGATTGCGATTGAGCGGGTGAAATACCGTGTCCGGCAGGGAGGGCATAATGTGCCGGAGAAAACGATCAGGAGGAGATATGAAAAGGGATGGTATAATTTTCAGAATATCTATAAACAATTAGCGGACGCATGGGTCCTCTTTGATAATACAGACATAACCCCCAAATTGCTTGACAAGGGAGGGAGAGGCATATGAAGAAGGAAAGCAGGATTCGGGATAAAGACCTTGTAAAAGCCGAAGCCGCGTTAAAGCGCGCAGCCAAAAGGGCAAGAGTAATTGCTGAAGAGACGAAAACCCCTTTGGTCTATTACAGGAATGGGAAGATAGTCAAGGAATTTCCTGCGAAAACCAAAGTAAAGCGGGCCAGTTGACAGGCCACTTAGACAGGGAACTAAGTACCGATAGAAGGCCGGCTTAATATTGAGTTAAGACAGTTCGTAGTGGGTTCCGGGGTCAGACTTGAAAATTGAGTCTGCATCACTACCGCTAAATAATTACGAAGGGGAAAAGACAATTGCGAATTAGAAATTACGAATTACGAGGGGATAGCTGTTGCAACCGCTGGAACCGTTGCAACTGTTGCAACGGCTTCAACAAAGGAATGCTTTAGGGTCAGGTCTTTAATTTTAGCGTTTTGAGTTAAGACAGCCATCAGCGCTGTAATCGGTTGCAACAGTTGAAATACTTTCTCCTTGCCGACTTGCCGGTTTTCTGATAAAATTGCCTAGATCCTGAAAGTGATTTCTTATCAGATAACCTGATAAGATTAACTGTCTTGAAACTCTTTAACGCACTTGATATGTATCCTGTCATCTTTCCGGATTTTTGGTTATATAGCGAGAAAAATGAACGCGTAATTTCAACGGACCGGTTTTACGCTCGGTAAAACCGCTAAACTCGGCTGTAAAAAAGGAGGATGATCATGAAAAGAACGGTGTTCGCGGCAGTAATCATTTTATTCCTTGCAGCAGTCTTTGGAGCATGTGCATACGCCTCAGAAACCATAAGGATCGGGGTGAACGCGCCGCTCACCGGCGATATACCCAAGGTGGGAGAGGGCACCAAATATGCGGCCCAGATGTGGCTCAAAGACGTTAATGCTGCAGGCGGCATAG
>JBFLYJ010000146.1:3085-7418 GCA_040756635.1 Nitrospirota bacterium | reverse complement strand
CCAATATAGTTGTTCCTAATAATATAAAATTATGAAAAGCTTTTTAACTAACATAAAGATCTATCAAGTGTCCTGCCTAACGTAGAATTGAGTGACAAGTGCCACTGCAAGATAACAACAACCCTCCAAACCGATTTTCACTCATCATAACAATGATACCTAAAAAAGTGTCCTATGGCACTTGTTCACTCCAATGACGTGTTATCAATATTTTATTAGTTTGCTTCATTATGACCATTGCAATGACTGAAATTAGTGAGGGTAGGCGTAAGGTACATGCAAAAAAATGTAGAATGTTGTCTATTAAAAACGTCCTCATAAGTAATCTTTCCAGCAATATATAGTATTTGTCGGCTGTTAGTAATATTGGCAATGTCCGCCTCATTAATAACTCCTTCTTCGGGAATAGGGGGGGCAATCAAAATATAAGTTCCGCCAGGTTGTAACACTGTCGTGCTTGGTCTCTCAGCACCTTTAACTTGTTTATCAAATGTTGGAACAAACTTATGGTTTGACATCCAATAAAACATACTGACTATAGACTGGATTTTAAGAGCTGGAGTTTTCCCAGTATTTTTTATAGTTACACCTGTTTTCATAGGTTGACCAGATTTAACATAGATTTTTTTATTTCCATCTTTATATTCGGGAGGAAGAACACCTTCAACACCAACCCAAGCTCTTTGTTCCAGCCGGAAGTTGTCAATAGTGGCATCCAAAGCATCTTTAGCTTGTTTGGCAGAGTCGCTAGAGATATCAGCAATACGACGTGCTTCTGCGATAACCTTATTCATCTGGTCAGAGGTTTGCTCGCCAGCTTCTTTCATTAGTTGCCATTGGAAAATAGCAACAATGACATAAAACACTGTGCCAAAGGCAACAATGGCAGTTGTGATAACCATCAACTGATTAGCCAATGTGGTTTGCTGCCAGCGTTGTCGTAAATTCATTTAATGCCTTTTTGTATGTTATCTAGATGGATCTATTTTATTGATGACACATATTAGATTGATTGTTTCATATAAAAATACGCCACATTGTGTCATATAGCAATCGGTAACATTGTTCAATATTACTTATTCACGAAATTTTACAGTTGGGTGTTATTTATAGGGCCCATTATTTATCCCCGTAGGATAATTATCAATACACCCCAGGACGTTGTCAAGAAAAATATTTTTCATCGGCAGGTCACGATTACTCCCCTCCCCTGCAATTTTTCTTTCACCCGCAATGATCCTTTCACAACGAAAAATATTATTTTTTACAAAGCCTTCTGACTTCAAGACCTGATCGCGTAAAGTTTTATTGCGTAGACTGCGTCCGACCCCTTGCGTCCAATCTCATTGAATTTTCATCACAATTCATCATCATTCGCGTTGGCACGAGGCTTGCTCTCTAGCGAACCAATTATCTGACTCTCACTTAATAAAAAAGTTCATCACCAAATTAAAGCTTAAAGCTCACAGCTAACAGCTTAAAGCTGATAAGCGTACACCCAGAAACCTGAAAGGAGGTTTATATGAAAGAATCAAAGCAGATCAAAAACAGCACATTGAGCGTTATGAAAGCGGACATCACCGATACGGAGATCGATGCCTTCGTGTTTTACGCGCGCAATGACCTGAAACTCGGCTCCGGGTTCGGCAACGCGATCGCGCTCAGGGGCGGCCCCTCGATCCGCAAGGAACTCGAAAACCTCGGTCCCTTGAAAGTCACCGACGTGGTAGTAACGACGGCAGGCAACATGAAGGCCAAACATATTATTCACGCGTGCGGGCCTAAATTCCAGGAGGAGAACCTGGAGCAGAAGCTGAAGACCACCATTATCAACGTGCTGAAGGCCGCTGAAGCAAACGGCATTGAAAGCATAGCATTCCCTCCCATGGGATCAGGGTTCTACGGAGTACCTATTGACGCAAGCGCGAAAATGACCATTGATACGATAGCCGAATACCTGAACAAGGGATCGGAGATCAAGGAAGTCGTTGTCTGCGCGAACGACACCAGAGAGTACAAGGCGCTTGAACCTAAACTTAAAGACGCGCTGAAAAAAGCAGCGTAGGACCAGAAAGGAGACGATATGAGCAGCTTATTACATTTTTCAGAACATACATTGCAGGAAGTTGCCCTTGTATTTATGGCAACCGTTTATTTTCTCAGAATCAGATGGTTTTTGAAATGGCCTCTTGGAAAGGAGCGCCAGCCGGCCACCGGGCTTGGTGACACCAACCCGAAAAAAGGCGAGAGGTATTCACTCGGGCTTATCGCCAAACCGTGGGCAATGGAAAGCACCCGCTCAAAGCCCCTGATGTACGCACAGTTCGTCGTGTTTCATTTAGGCGTTGTCGCTTCCATCTCACTCTCATTCATCATCCCTTACGCGCCGGGACTGCTGACATCGACGCCGCTTGTTTCAGTCATTCAGGTACTGGTCGGAGCGGCATGTATCGTAGGAATCATGCGTATCATCCGCAGGATATCAAACCAGTACATCCGGGCGATAAGTTCCCCTGACGATCATTTTTCACTGATACTGCTCACGACCTGGTTTGCCTTCGCTTTTCTCGCGGCCCCCAATGACGTATCAGCCGGAGAAGGCGTTATGCTTACCTATTTTCTCCTGACCGCGTTCTTCCTTATGTATGTCCCGTTCAGCAAGATATCACACTATCTGTATTATCTGTTTACCCGGACATACCTTGGAAGGCATTTCGGCCGCAGGGGCGTGTTCCCGTTGAGAAGAAAACCTGCTTATCAAATGAGCAAATAAATAACATTAAGCTGACAGCTAATTAAAAGGAGGTTTACATGAGCAGCACAAAAAACGAAAGATCATATAAAGCTCAGAAAGTATTAGACAGGATGGGACAGAAACTGACCCGTCAGATGGTGGGCTCACTTACGGCGTGCGTCCATTGCGGTATGTGCACTGATTCATGCCACTATGTGCTCGCGAATCCCGGGGACCCGACATTTGCCCCTGCTTACAAGGCCGACAGGATCAGGAAGCTTTTCAAGCGTCATTACGACTGGACCGGCAAGGTATTCCCAAAGTGGGTGAAGGCCGGAAGTATATTCACGGATGAGGAACTTCATGAACTGAAGGACATCGTGTTCGGCAAATGCACAAACTGCAGAAGGTGCACGGTCAACTGCCCCATGGGCGTCGACCTCGCCACATTCAACCGCATGGCCAGGGGACTTCTGTGCTACGTCGGGATAATGCCCGAGGGCGTTGAATACGTGGCCAAGGAACAGTGGGAAATCGGAAACCAGATGGGCGTGCTGAAAGAAGACTACATCGAGACGATCGAATGGCAGGAAGAGGAGCTCCAGTCTGAAATGGAGGACCCTACCGCGAAGATACCGATCGACAAACCCGATTCAAACATCGTCTATGTCATCAATCCCCGTGAAATCAAACATGACCCGAGGTCCATACTGGACGCGGCAAAGATCTTCTACGTTGCGGGTGAAGACTACACCATGCCGAGCGAGGGATGGGACATGACGAATTTCGGACTCTTTAACGGCGACGACGAACTCGGAGGGGCGGTTGCCGGCCGTGTGTATGACAAGGTTGAAGAACTCCGGGGAAAAAAGCTCGTCATATCAGAGTGCGGACACGGCTACCGCTCCACGCGCTGCGAAGGGCCGAACTGGGCCAAGAAGGACATCGGCTTTGAGGCGGAGAGCTCGGTCATCACCATGCTGAGATACATCAAGCAGGGGAAGATCAAGGTCGACAAATCGAAAAATCCGGGCAGATACACCTTCCACGATTCGTGCAACAACGCCAGGAGCTGCGGTCTTACTGAAGAGCCGCGCGAACTACTGAGCCTTGTGGTGGAGGAATTCCAGGAAATGTACCCGAACCGCGCTGAAAACTTCTGCTGCACAGGCGGTGGTGGCGCAATGTCCATGGCGGAATACAGGCCGAGCCGTCTCAAGTCGGCCAAGATCAAGGCGGACCAGCTTTCCGCGACAGGAGCAAAGACAGTCGTTACGTCATGCCACAACTGTGTGGACGGACTCACTGACCTCATCGGGCACTATAAACTGGGAATGGAAGTAACGCAGCTTGTGAACCTTGTGGCCAACGCGCTGGTTGTCGATGATATCGTTGAAGCGAACAAGAAGAAGTACGCTGAAAAGGAAGAAGTAGGCGCTTAGTGACTGAAGACGTCCTGTAATGTGATAAAACAAAAATACATTAAAAAGGGGATGCATATGGAAACAACAAATATCAAAGCAGAAGGCAAGGAAACATTCCACTGCGAAGACTTCCTGAGCGACATCAACTTCTGGTCGATGGATATCGCTGAAGTGC
>JBFLYJ010000146.1:2505-3075 GCA_040756635.1 Nitrospirota bacterium | reverse complement strand
CCGACCACTGGAAGGTCATCATGTATGTAAGGGAGCACTATCTCAAATATGAAAGAGGGCCTGAAGTCGTAAAGGTAGTCAAGGATTGCGGCATCACTTTCAAGGACTTGTGCAATCTCTTTCCCTGCGGCCTTGTAAGAGGCGCGTATAAAGTAGCGGGGCTTCCAAGGCCTCCCGGATGTATATAAAAGAGACTCGGGATTGACCGATCCCGACCTCCCAGAGGGGGAGGGGAAACACAATTATGTTCCCCTCCCTCCTTCCATTTTCGGGGGCACTGGACAGCTGTATTCGGGACGAATTATAATATTCCGCTTTAGCCGCTGTTTCGTGGCTGCTTCAGGTAATGGCAGCTGACTTTCGTCAGGTGCTCTTTTGTGTATTTCCAAAGCTTCACCATGCACGGCAAAACTGAGAGGACATCTTTGCGTCTGAGTCGAGGTTTTGCCGATCTGATGAAATAAATATTATTTATCTTAAGGAGGTCTTGCTGAATGAGCGAAGAGGAACAGACAATGCTGTCAGAGTCGTTAAAGGGATATAAAGAAAAAATCAATCCCGAAATAAAAG
>JBFLYJ010000146.1:0-2495 GCA_040756635.1 Nitrospirota bacterium | reverse complement strand
AATTTAAAAAAAAAAAAAAAACAACCAAAAAAACACCGCGACCCTGACATGGGACAAAGAACTGATTTTTACCGGAAGGACCCAGGAGGGATACGAGATCGATTTCGACGCTCACGTCCAGTGGGGATGCAAACCCACGGACTCGCTGCTTCTGAGCCTTGCGGGCTGCATGGGAATCGACACGGTAATGTTTCTGCAAAAGATGAAGGTGGAATTGTCTGACTTCAAGATGGACATCTCGGCGGAGCGGAACCCCACCCCGCCCCAGTACTTTAAGGCCGTGGAAATCGTTCTGCATATCGCGGGAAGAAATATCAGTCATAAAAAGGTCGACCGCGCGGTCGCGCTGTCGCACGAGAAGTACTGCTCAGTTTACAATACCCTGAGGGACGACCTGGAAATGAAAGTGCGTTATGTGCTCGAACCGCTGGAGCCGGAAGAGGAATTCGCGGCATAGGGCAGAACGCACAATGTTAAGATATCAGCATGAATATCCTTGATGTCCACACGCACGGTATAGGCGGCTTCGATACCAGGACTACATCAAAAGAGAACATCCTGAAGATCGCCGGGATACAAGGCAGCCGCGGAGTCACCGAAATTGTCCTTACTGTATATCCTTCCTCCATAGTCACCATGAGGGGAAACATGCGGGCTATTAAGGAAGCTATGGAGGCGCAGAGATCCGCAGCCGGGCTTCCCGGGTCAGAGGCGAAGATTCTCGGCATACATCTCGAAGGGCCCTTCCTGAACCCATTGAAATGCGGGTCGCTGGATGCAGGTTCATTTCTTGAGCCGGGCGGTTACATGCTCGGGAAGCTTGTCGACGGCTTCGGGGACATAATCAAAATAATAACGGTATCACCGGAACTGGCCGGGGCCCCGTCACTCATAAAGGACATAACCGGCAGGGGCATCATCGCGAGTATGGGGCATTCGGACGCTACGTACGCAGAAGCGGAAACAGGCTATAACAGCGGCGCGCGCGGCATCACACACATCTTCAACGCCATGAGGGGGATCCACCACAGGGAACCGGGACTGGCTGGATTCGGACTGATGAACCAGGACGTTTACATAGAGGTCATTGCCGATCCGTTCCACCTCGCCAAAAAAATAATTGAATTTATCTTTTCAGTCAAGGACCCGGAAAAGATCATGATTGTTTCTGATTCGGTAAAGGACACGGACCTGGGCAGCTCACCGCGCGGGATAATTAATGAATGCGGTCGTCTCCTGGGAGGTTCCATGACATCCCATGAATCAGCAGGTCGACTGATTGCATTGGGACTGAGTGATATCACGGTATCAAAAGCATTGTACGATAACCCACGGGAGTATCTGCGGCGGCTTACATAATGAAGCGATCAGCCGGACAGTCTGCGATCATATAACAGAATATATTTTAAGGGAGAATGTATCGTACCCCCCATCGTAATTGCCATTTTGCGCATCGAAGCTGATATAAAATTTTAATAGCTATGAAATTAGACTTGATTTCTGGATCAGTTTTCTATATATAAATACTAAGCGTTTTTTATGGAGTAAAATTTATATATGATATCATCGCTGCCGATAATGAAGAACAAAAATGGTTTTTAGGGAGATTTGTTCATGAAAAAAAGGGCCTCAGAGAGACTAGCCGCAAACCTGAAAGCAGACTTCTTCTGGAGTGATAAAATCAACTCTGCGTGTATTGTAGATCTGTCGGAAAACGGTTTCCTTGTTAAGACGGACTCCTGCCCTTCCATGAAGACCAAATTCGATCTTAACATCACCCTCACCAGCGGGACGCTGAAGATACCCGTGAAGGTCCGCAGGATAGTTAGAAATAATAACAATTGCGAAGCCGTCGGGGTGGAAATATTAACCCCCCCCCAGGAGTATCTCGAATATGTCGAATCAGTACGATGGGGGAAGATCAAAGGGGTAACAAAAAACGGACAAATTATAAAATTATATGTCTGCAGCACGTGTCATCATATTTCGTTCGACCACGCCCCTTTGAACTGCCCGATCTGCTCTTCAGGCATCGACTGCTTTGAAAAGGCCTCTGATGCGATAAAGAAACCTGACAACTTCCAGGAACTGTCGGAATTCGAAAAAAAACATATCCCGGTAATCAAACTCTCAAAGTCAAATGGATATGTTAATGCCCATATAACGGTCGGGGAAATATTCCACCAAATGAGTATTGATGACCATATTTCTCACATTGATGTTTATTTCAACACGCCTTTTATTAATAAAAAATGCATTTCAAGACTGAGCTTCAGTTGTGAGAAGATGCATCCTTCCGCTACAATCACCCTCGACAACGTGACCCAGGGAGTACTGACCGTTATCAGTAACTGCAGCGCCCACGGGAACTGGCTGGCCAGGAAAGCACTCTGAATATCCTGTCTGCCGCCTGACTGACCCAAACTCTTCTTTCACGGTAATAATCCTGCCGTACCGTTTCGCGCAAATCATATTATATTTCCATTTGCGTCTTC
>JBFLYJ010000145.1:0-7428 GCA_040756635.1 Nitrospirota bacterium | reverse complement strand
GCCGCGTTCTTAAGATCCAGCGCGAGAGCGAGGGGGTCGTTCGCGAGGGGGAAGCACTTATAGAGATCGGGGACCCGCGGGCGCTCGAGGTACAGGTCGATGTGCTTTCAGCGGATGCCGTGAAGCTCAGGCCGGGTATGGCTGTGTTGTTTGAGCGGTGGGGTGGTGATAAGCCGCTGAAGGGCAGGATTCGGAGCATTGAACCGGCCGGGTTCACCAAGATATCCACACTTGGGGTGGAGGAACAGAGGGTGCTTGTCATCTCTGATTTTGTTTCTCCTTATGAAGAGTGGGGGCAGCTGGGTGACGGATACAGGGCCGAAGCAAGTTTTATACTCTGGGAGGACAGTAACATACTGCAAATACCGTCCAGCACCTTATTTCGCAGCGGTGACAGCTGGTCTGTATTTGTGATGAAGAACAGCAGGGCGCACTTGCGTACTGTAGAGGTAGGACATGAAAATGGCCTGAGCGCCCAGATCATATCAGGGCTTTCTGAGGGGGAAACGCTCATTCCTCACCCGGACAGCTCAATCAAAGACGGAAGCCGCGTGCGTCCGTACAAAAAAAGGGAATGACCGGAGTCATGAAAAAGTGTCCGAAATGCGGCAAACGTTTTAATTGGTGGCAAAGGGTCACCGGAGAAAGTAAGGATCACTTCAGATACTGCCGTAGCACGGAATTATGTAATGACAGTCTTTCTCTCGCTGCCAATTGCAGGGGATGTCCTGCCGGTTGTTTCGAAGATGTTTACGACCTAACAAAAGAAAACCGTAAATAATGTCGCGGCCATTCTGTATACAAGTAATTCTCACGTGACCAGGGGCTATTTATAAAAGATCTGATTAATATTGTCCGGCCCTTTTTTTAGCGACCGCCAATTCATTGACAAAAACGGGTTTTTTCACCAAATACTAACGATAAAGACACACTGTATTTCCCGCAGTCTTCATCGACTTAGGGAAAGCCCTAAGCGGTTCCCCGATTATTTTGGGTTATTTTACGTGCCATTATGGCCAAATCCCAATCATCTTTCATGCGGCAGCAGGCGGACATCATGACATCTTCACATCAGGCACAGGAATTGCAAGAACATAATTAACTGATTGAAATTTTTCAGGAAAGGAGATGGAAATATCCTCTTAACAGAAGGATGAATGAAAGGAGGTTCAAATGCTGGATCTAAATACAAAACATGAAAAATGCAATATTTGTAAACATGAATATACTTCTATTAATACCGAAGTGATGCCGGGCATCAAAATTTATGTTTGCGATTCCTGCCTGGAAGCCGCAAAGTACAATTTCATCTTTGTGTGCATGAGTTGTGGGCAGGTATACCTCAGGCCCAAAAAGCTTGTAATTGAAAGGGTTAAGGACATTGAGCTGAAAAAAGCGTATATGCTTTGTGAGGATATGCAGATCATTCAGGGTATTGATATGTGTATCGCGTGCGATCCTGAGGGAATCGTTAATTACATGGAAGCACAAAAAACAGCCACCTGTTGATAGTCAGGACAATTAATGTCTCTAATGACAATTATTGTCAGTTGTTGAAAATTGAACTTTGCAGTTGTGTATCGTTATCAGAAGACGGACTGTAAGGCTGAAACGATCGGATGGTTACAGCAGAAAAATGTGTGATGCATAATGATAAATCATTGATCTCATCACGCATCACACATCACAATCTACTTGTTAATCCCCTTCAAATTCAGTCAGGCAATAAACATTGTACCCTTTGTCCTTCAGCTTCTTTTCTCCCCCAACGTCCGGAAGATTCACGATGAACGCCATCTCGGTAACCACTCCACCGAGCTTCTCAATTAATGCCGCGGCCGCAGCCGCTGTTCCACCCGTGGCAAGAAGGTCATCAACCACAATCACTTTAGTGCCTTTTGCTATTGCGTCTTTGTGGATCTCGACCGTGTCCGTCCCGTATTCAAGTTCATACTCATGGCGTTCGACGGCCGCAGGGAGTTTGCCTATCTTGCGGATCGGGACAAAACCTCTGCCGAGGGTATAGGACAGTGCGCCGCCGATAATAAAGCCCCTTGCCTCTATACCGACTATAAGATCGAAGTCAATCTTGTCGGTTATATATCTCTGGGTCAAGTTGTCAATGACCAGCCTGAACCCGACAGGGTCCTTGATCAGGGTGGTAATGTCCCTGAACATGATTCCTTTCTTTGGATGGTCCGGGATTGTTCTGATTTTTGACTTGATAGGCATTGTGTCTCTCCTTCGTTTTATATTTTAAAACTGAACGGCGCAGACCAGGTTGTCCGAGAAACAAGAAGCAAGATCTGTCTGTGGTCCTTATATTACGCCTTCTGTTCTCTTACTTTTGAAAAAAAATCAGCGCTGAATAATTCATCTGACACATATATCATCAAACGCTTTAATCTGAGGAATCACATTACGGAACAAATTGATCACGTTGTCCGCGTTCTTCTTCATGACTTTTACGATCATCTCCCAGGTAACAGGTTCCTCTTCCTCATGCCAGCAATCATAGTCGGTTGACATGGCGATTGCCGCATAATGCATTTTCTTCTCTCTTGCCAGAACGACTTCCGGTACCGTGCTCATATTGATTACGTCAGCGTTCCAGCTTCTGAACATGTGGCTCTCCGCCTTCGTCGAAAAACGAGGCCCCTCAATCGTAATTACCGTCTTGTTTTTATGAAAAGGGAGGTTCATATTTTCAGCAGACCGAGAAAGCAGATCTATCAGACTGCCGCAAAAAGGCTCGGCCATAGCTGTGTGCACTACCACATCCTCATCAAAGAAAGTCGTTTCCCTCTTCCTGGTGTGGTCGATAAACTGGTTGGGAAACACCAGATGTCCGGGTGCTATTTCCTGGCGCAGAGAACCCACCGCGGTAGAGGCGATAATGTGTGTGCAGCCCTGCTCTTTCAGTGCCCATATATTGGCCCTGAAATTGACCCTTGAGGGATAAATGGAATGGTCCTTACCATGCCTCGCGATTATGACCACATTGACCCCTTCGATAGAACCGCAAGTAAGAACGGAAGTCGGAGCGCCATACGGGGTTTGAACGGAAAGCTCGGTCGCCTCTTTCAGGATATCAGGATTATCAAGCCCGGAACCGCCGATTATGCCTACTTTAATCATTTGTATCTCCTCGCAATTTGGGTTTGGTAAAAGACGCTTGAGAAAATATAAGTCCGTTTAATTATAGATATTGTCCGGACTTTTATTCAATAATCAGAGTTCGGTATAAATAGTAAAATAGACCTGCGTCTCGCCGTCCTCAGTAACGCCGCGCGCGATACCCAGGGCAGGGGTGATCCTTAATTTGTAACCGAGTACCATGTCCATACGCGTTTCGACGCCAAGGCCTGCTGAAAAATCCTTGACGCGGAATCCTTTATTGTATCCCCACACATCAGCGGCATCGGCAAACGCGGCCAGATGCACCCTGTCAAAGAAAAATGGTTTTGTGCCCCATCCTCTGAAGATATACGTTATAGGAAACCTGTATTCCAGCGTTCCTTTCATTACGTGTCTGCCTGTTTTAAAACCAGGGGAAAAACCCCGGATGGAATATACTGTAAAGTCGGATGGTGTCCCTCCTATCTGATACGCCTGCTGGGCAACAAGGTCTCCGTCCGACCATGCGCCTTTCAGGTTAAGATAAAGCACATGATGCCGTTTCAGACCAATGTACTCATCGTAATCAAGAGCGCATTCATTCTGTTTGAGGTCGCTGCCGGTGGACTTGTTATATTTATTGTATATCAGGGTTATGTTCCTGCCTTCTTCCCTGCTTATAGAGTAGGGATATTTCAATGCATCCCGGTAGTCCAGGCCGACAAATATACTGTCCCTCCTGCCTTCGAATACTCCGAGACCGTCAACCGTCCTGTTCTTGATACTCGTAAGATGGCTCAACTTTTTATAGTGATATCCTCCCAATAGACTCAAGTTTGATTCAATCGTACTGTACAGGGGAGCACTCAGCCCTGCGATAAAACCTCTCTGTCTTTCGTAATAATCATGATCGGAGGAAAAAAGCTCGGAATATCCGACCGGGATGGAATACGCCCTGAGAAATAACGTGGGGTACCACCTGTCGTAGACATAGTTAATATCATAATATCCTCTGCCGCTCACTCCCACGCCACCCTGAGCCAGATAGGAATGATACCCAAGCACGTCCTGCCCCGCTGTGAATGCCCCGAATACGGCCCCCTTATCATCAAATGTAAGGGTCGGCAGCCAGAACCTGGGCGCAAGAGTCTTGAGGGGACAATACGTCTTGGCGGCAGGCATTGCGTCCGAAACAGTCTGTGTCTGATCCTGCTGGGCTGCAGCCGTCTGCTTGATTTCGGGACGCTGCCACGACGGTGCTATTCTCGGGCTCAGTAACTGTGACGACCATTGCTGCGGCTCATACGGTATTGCTGCGATATAGAATCCTTTAGAACCGTAACCGGAGAAGAATATCTTATTGTTGACTGCTGATACCTCAGGCTGGAACGCACCGCCCAGGACATGAGTGACCTGATATATTTCCTTATCAGCAAGTGAATACGCAAAAAGGTTATAAACGCCCGTTCTCTCGGAAGTATAAATAATAAACCTGCCGTCAGGAGACCATGACGGATAGATATTGTCATAGTCGGTGACTATCAATGTTTCTATGTCCTTCGAATCCATATTCAGCAATTCGATAGATGTATGCCCGGAATTATCGTGACTTGAAAATACGATAGACCGTCCGTCCGGCGACCATCTTGGAGACGAAAGTGAAGCGTCCTGAAAACCGGTAATCACCTCCATCTCCGAAGAGCCATTTTCCATCACGGCGATATTCTGCAGGCCGGTTTCGATCTTCACAAATACTATTTTCTTACCGTCGCCCCGCACGTCGACATCCCTGGCCCTGATATTTCTTGTTATCCTTTCCACTGAGCGGTCACCGAGACCATACGAATAAATGTCCTGGTAAAGGTTATAGCTGTTCTCCATTTCAGCCTGTGTGAAAAAGAGTTTAGTGCTGTCCGGAGACCAGGAAAGACTGTGGTCGGAGGGGAACCTTCTCACGGTAGACAGCTCTTCAAGTGTTGAGGAATCAAGGATCACTATTTCCTCATGGGCATGTGGGTCCTGCCTGTTAACGGCAAGATACCTGCCGTCGGGTGAAACACGGGGATTCGTTATCCTCTCCCCCCTGATCGGCAGTTTTTGATAATTAGTGACCGGCTGGGTATTGAGCAGCTTAATTTTCTCGTACTGCTCCTCTTTCAGCTTCCTGATCATTTCACTGTAGAGTTCGGCATAATCCAGTCCAGTCAGCCTCTCAGGAGGCCTGCTGATAAAGAAAGGGAACCTTCCTGAATGGGAGATGTTAAGCTCGCCGAGCGCTTCACTGCTTTTTATTCCGGCTATATACTTATCAAGAAGCATCCCGTAAACATAGGGCACGTTCCATGCCGGCCAGTCGGGGACATCTCCGTTGAGCTGGTCGACCCGCGGCAGCCGGTCTTCAAGCACCGCCATTCTGAAGATCATTTCGACATAGGAGCTCCGGCCCCTTCCGGAGGAAGTCAGGTCAGTCTCTGCCCATGTGGCAATTCCCTCAAGCCACCAGTTAGGCATAAATATATTAGGCGGAGCGGTCGCAAGGAACATTATCAGCGACAACGGGTCATATCCGGGCAGCGTCTTGCCAAAAATGCTTCTCATTATCGAGGCATACCCGCTTGCCGGGTCCATGGACAGAATATGAGAATATTCGTGAATCAGTACGAGTTCAAGCCAGTTGTCGTATTCTCCAATGGTCGAATCGGGGAACGGGGAAACGACGAATATATATATTGCATTATATGGCAGCACAGTTCCCATGCCGTTGGCAAAATCCATATTGTCAAGCAGAACGATCTGGGTCTTTTCCTTCGGAGACCAGCGGAAGGTTGAAGATAAACTGCCGTGTATCCTCTCGGAAATTAAAGCCGTTTTGTTCGCGATATCAGTGAGTCCCTGGTGAAAATGTATCACGAAATGCTCTGTCTCAATTGTGGTAAATTTAAAAGACGGATCTATTGTCGCGCTATGTGAAGTAAGCGGTTTAAGCAGAAACAGGCCGGCAAATAACAAAGAAATAAAAAGGGCACGAAAAAGGCTGGATGTTTTCATCATGTTGACCTCGTCCAATAAAATCGCAAGATTCCCCCAGGACAGCAACCCGGCTGGATAAACAGGTGCTCTAATATAAAATATTTAGTCACAAAATGTTAAGCAGAAAACCGCCATATGAGTGTAAAACCCCGGGCGGAATAAATTTGTCCTGTAAATCGGCATTAATAACTGTTATAATTATTAGAAAGGACTTACCGGTATTCAGCAATGTTAAGACAAGGTATTGAAAAAAGACTATCCAGAAGGGTACATATCCGTCTTGAGGCATATGTGCTGACGGACCAAAAAACGTATACGGGACAAATTCAAAATGTCTCTAAAGACGGCTTTGAATATTTAATAGACTCTTCCGTGACCGACCCTGATGTTTTTCGTTATGGACAGACCGTTGAATTCTGCTTTCAGGTCCCTACGGGCGAAGTAATAAATATGTTTTGCACCGTCATGTGGCGCTCAAATAATTTGCCGGATGAAAAGTCTCTGACAATAGGGATGAAAATAGCCGAGCCATCACCGAAATTCAAATATCTGATCGAGCCTCTCCAGATTGTCAGCGTCAACTGACCTTACACTTTCAGAAAACTCCCCTGCATATATTCATTTTTTATTCGTTGAAATTTTTTAGTGCAGGACCACGTTGCGCCGCTATCGGATTCTTGTTTCAAACTTCGATCCTGATGCCTTGATACCGCCTTAAATCAGGGCCTCACGGTCTGAGTTCTTTCCACTTCCCGTACCTGAAACGGGCAGTCATCCCGATACCCTGGAAGACCATTGAAATGACCATTGCAAGCCACACACCATACGCTCCGTATCCGGCAGTGACCGCGAGGTAATATGAGAGGGGAAGACGGATCATCCAGAGGGTGCTGACAATGACAAGCATTGCACCCTTTGTATCACCGGCACCCATGAGACATCCCCCAAGTATTACACTGATCGCCATGAACGGTTCAGACAGCATTGTGACCCTGATGTATCGGGCAGTCTCTGCAAGCACATGAGGGTCCTTTGCTACCGGAGAGGAAACGGCATCGGCCCATATGAATACAGGAAGGGCCATAAGGCTGACAAACGCGACCCCGGAAAGGGATATCTTCCAGCCGATTTTTTCCGCCCTGCCGGGTGATCCTGCTCCAAGGTTCTGTCCAGTCAGCACTGATGCCGCCATATTAAGGGCGAACACGGGGAGATAAATGAACGCTTCGATCCTCAGACCGTTCGTAAGCGCAGCCATGGCAGCTATGCTTCCTTCCTGAA
>JBFLYJ010000144.1:0-7439 GCA_040756635.1 Nitrospirota bacterium | reverse complement strand
CGACACGGTAAGGATTTTCAGCATGTTCGCTGCCCCTCCCGAGAGGGACCTTGAGTGGTCCGACCAGGGAGTGGAAGGCGCGCTCCGTTTCTTAAACCGGATCTGGACCTTTATTTACAAAAACCACGATGTGTTAAACACTAAAGGCAGCGGACACGTAAACGACGTTTCTCAATATTCCCCGGCGGCGGCGCGACTGCTGAGAAAGACCCATCAGACAATCAAAAAGGTCACAAACAGCATCGAACGAGACTATCATTTCAACACCGCGATCGCCGCGCTGATGGAGCTTGTCAATGAAATCCTGACATTCACTCCGTCGGACAAAGACGAGATTGTACTGATGAGATACGCAGTCAGGCAGATAGTCCTGCTGCTGTCGCCTTTTGCCCCGCATTTTTCGGAAGAACTCTGGAGCGAGGTCGGGGACAGCAAAACACTGTTCAATAAAGAATGGCCGTCCTGGGATGATGAAATCGCTAAAGACGAGGAGATAGAGCTCGTCGTGCAGATCAACGGAAAAGTGCGGGCCAAAACCACAATCGCGGCCGGACTTGACGATGAGAGCGTCAGGGAAAGGGCCTTCAGCGACCCCAGGATACAGGAACTTATACAAGCCAGGACGCCGAGAAAGGTAATTGTCGTTCAGGGCAGACTGGTGAATATAGTTTTATAAGTAGTCAGCAGCAGAAAAAAGGGAATATATGGAGTATTCAAAATTTAAATTTCAGCAGCACATTATCTTTGCTCTTTTATTTTTCATTCTTGCTGTCTTAGTCAGCTCCTGCGGCTACAGGCTTATCGGTTCACGGTCGCTCCCTTTTGATTCAATAACGATCAGGCCGGTTATTAACACCACCTACGAGCCGAAGCTGGAGGAGAGGATGCACACCGCCCTCTCAATTGAGTTCATAAATCAGGGGATAGAGGTAACTGCATCAGGCAGCGACGCTGTCATCGAGACCACCATTACGACATTCGCGCTGGGTGCGGTGGCTGCGGTAGATGAGACAATCAAAGAACAGGAAATAATAATGTACGTAAACCTGAAACTTACCAGCGGCGGTAAGACGACCGAATTTAATTCAATGTCATCACCGATAAAAATCACCTTTCAGTCCACCGGCACTGTGAGTGAAAGCGTCGCGCATAAAGCCGCTGCGGCGGACAAGGCGTGCAGGGAGATCGCCAAGGAAATAGTGAGCAAGATCATTATCGAATATGCTAAATAAGACCCTGCAGAAAGATATAGACGCCGGCATTCCCTCCCCTCTTTATTATCTCTGGAGTGAAGAAAGCTGTTTTCTTGATGAAGCCCTGTCAGGGTTTGTAAAGACTGTTCTCTCTTCAGGACCGGCGGACTTCAATTACGATGTGTTTGATTCATCCTCAAGACCGCAGGAGATAGTGGATGCCGCTTTGACCCTGCCGGTAATGACCGCTCGGAGACTCGTAGTGCTGAAGGACTTCCACGAGCTCACTGCCTCCGCTGTTCAGGTGCTGACGCCTTATCTGAATGACCCTTCCGGGACCACTTGCATGGTGGTTTTGTCCAGAAAAGCCCCGAAGGCCTCCCTCAAATTCGACTGGAAGGTCTATTCACTGAACATAAAGGAATGGGACATACCCGCGTGGCTGAGAAATTATGCAGCCGGGAAAGGAATCAGGCTGTCGGCCGACGCAGTGGAACTGCTGATTGAATTTGTCGGATATGACGTGGGACTGCTGATATCTGAGATCGAAAAACTGGCGCTGTCGGGAAGCGGCACTGTCACAGCCAGGGACATTATGTCTTCAACCAGTTCTATGAGAAAATATACTTCGTTTGATCTCGTGGACACACTAATCGCCGGACAGAAGACAAGGGCATTCAGGATCCTTAAAACGATGCTGTCGGGCAATGCCTTTGATGCGCCGGTAATTCTGGGGACACTGAACTGGCATTTCAAACAGTTTTATTCGCTCTGGCGGAATGACGGCCGGAGGCCGGCCAAGATGAGGGAAAAGACCTACAGGACTCTGGTCAAATACCTGCCTTCATTCAGGGAAAAAGATTTCTTCCTTATCTTCCGGAGCCTGCATGAAGCAGACCTTGGGATCAAAACATCGGGAAGGCCCGCGCTCGTACTCGAGGTTCTGATGATCAGGCTGCTTCAGAAGGGAGCATGGAATTGACAAGTCTCGTGAGCCTGGAGACTTTTCTGGATGCCGTGTTCCTGTGGATTAATCCTTTTCTGGCCGCCTTGTCGACTGCGGAAATGATCTCTTTCAGGGCTGTCCCCGCAGTTTCCTTATTTTTTTCAGCGACGGCCTTTTCAACTTTCTTTGAAAGGGTCTTCAGCATGTTTTTTGCAGACTTGTTTTCCAGGGTCAGAGCAACGGTCTGTCTCGCCCTCTTGATGCCTGATTTGCTTTTCTTCGGTGCGGCTTTTGCTGGCAATGTAATACCTCCGTATGCTTATAATTTTTCAGTCCACGAAATCTGAAACAGGACGGTGTTTTCAAAAACAGATTATTATTTAACCTTAAAGATGAAATAAAGTCAAGGTGTTAGGTGGCTTATCACGGCCCTTAAACATCGTTTTGGAAGAAGTCTCCACTCTATGGGCAGGCGACCCCGGGGAAGAAATACCGGCATACGAAAATGTGTGTAATACACTCTATGAATTTTATTATAATAGTAATAAGTTACATGACAAAAGGAGACAGTGAATGATTCTTGAAAGGCTTGTAGTCGGCCCCCTTGAAGAAAACACCTATATAATAGGTGATGAAACCACCAGGCAGGCCATTGTCGTTGACCCGGGAGATGAGTCAGACCGGATCATCGAAATAATAAAGGACAGGGGCCTTCAGGTACATTCCATAATATGCACGCATACTCACTTTGATCACATCGGCGCGGTAGGCGACATTAAAAAGGCGACCGGCGCCAGGATATTGATTCACAGGGAAGACCAGCAGGTATATGAAACCGCCAAGGACCAGGCCGCGTTCTGGGGATATGACTTTAATGACATACCGCAGCCTGACGGCTATATCGATGAAGGAGATAATATCCAGATCGGCAGCGTTAACTTCAAGGTCATGCACACTCCCGGCCACAGCCCCGGCGGTATATGTCTTTACAGTGACGGTGTAATTATTACCGGAGACACACTTTTTAAAGGCTCTGTCGGCAGGACCGACTTCCCCGGCGGAGACATGGATGCGCTGAAGCATTCTTTCAGACGTCTGCTCGGTTTACCCGAAAACACGAGAATATATTCAGGCCACGGTCCGGACAGCACCGTCGTAATAGAGAAGCGGACGAATTATTTCGTGAATGAATTCATGTAAAAGCCGTCTGTCCTGTTCTTTCCCGTTGTGTGACATAAATCTTTTACCGCTTCATACATTAAAATCCCGCATCCGAGCGCATTGTGAAGGTTCTACGGCAAGCTCATTCGCCTGATTTATGCAACGTTAATGTTAACACGAAATTACGTTGTTCATAATATATGCAGTACCATAAGTGTCCTGATAAATTTAATTAGAGTAAGTCCAGACATACATGCTTAAAAATATTTTTGATGCAATATGATTTCAGCATTTGCTTTGATGGCTTATTACCTTTATTCAACAAGAGACTGCAGGCATGATACAGTATTTGAGCGGATTTTTTTGCCGGGAGTGAAGACAGGAGGTCTGAACAGGCAAAAGCCTCGGAGTCCCGCAGGATGCGGGACGAGAATGAGCCGAAAATACTGTATCATGCCTGCCTTGCATTATTATGCATTCACTGAGGTGTTGCCATAAATATTTATTAAGCACGCATGTTCACTTTAAATATTTGCCGGACACGTATGATGCTTCACTTATCAGTGCGAGCTGGGGACCAAATTGATATATTTCCGTAATTAATCCCGACGGCATGAATCTTCCGCAGTTTTTGTTATAATCCTCTGTAATTGTGGAAGACCTCTCACTGCACATACTCGATATAGCCGAAAACTCCATAACTGCCGGAGCATCCAGGATCATCATCAGGATCGTGGAAGACCTCGATGCGAACATGTTTCTTCTGGAGATCAGCGACAACGGCAAAGGCATGGAAAAAGATATGTACGAACATGCCTGCGACCCGTTTTATACCACGCGGACAACCAGGAAGGTAGGCCTGGGGATACCGCTGCTGGCCCAGTCCGCGCAAGACTGCAACGGTAGTCTGAGCATACATACGGAAAAGGGGAAAGGCACAAGAATCACTGCGACGTTTCAGCATGACCACATCGACAGAAAACCTCTGGGCGATATTGATAAGACCATGATCGTCCTGATCGCCTCAAACCCCGACATAGACTTTCTGCTGGAATATAAGAAGAACAATGACATGTATATACTGGACACCTCCGAGCTTAAAAAGGAACTGGAAGATGTGCCCATAAATAACATAGAGGTAATAAAAATTATTAAAGACGATATAAGAGCATGGCTAATTCAAGTAAACAATATGATAAAATAACGACGAACACAAATATGCGCATTCTGGTGATTATTAAATAAATATTGATACGTGCGTTACGGACTGCGGGTCACGGGGCAAAATCAGCGGCTTAACACCCGGAACTTAAAGCGTAATTTGACAAGGAGGGGGCGTAATGGAGAAGAAGGGAAAGATTCTAATACTCGACGATGATCCTGTCGTAACGCTCAGTTGCAAGAGGATACTCGGAGCTGAAGGCTACAGCATTTCCACAGTCGAAAAAGGAGAAGCCGCCCTCAACAAACTGGCAAAAGAAGATTTTGACCTGTTTATCTCGGATATAATGCTCCCTGACATAAACGGGATGGAAGTGCTGAAAGAGGCGAGGATCATCAAGCCTTCGACTGATGTTGTAATGATTACCGGCTATCCCAGACTGGAAGACGCGCAGGAGGCCTCAAGACTCGGGGCACAGCAGTACCTCGAAAAACCTTTCACCCCCGACTTCATGGTCAACGTGGCGAAAAAGGTTTTCGACAAGAGGGGATGGATCCTCAGGCAGGCCTTTATAGATGAATTCAGGGACTCCGTCGTTTCGTTAAGGGAAAAAGAAAACCCCGTCATTTTTTACAAAGAGGGTACATGGGCCAGACCTACAAAGGACGGACTCTGGGAAATGGGCTGCGACCTAAGATACTGGATGCTATCGGGTAATCTCATGTACGTTGAATTCATTAAGGGCATCGACAAATTGCAGGCGGGACAACCGTTTGCGAGGATTTATTCGAGCGGCGGACAGGGAAGCGACCTGCTTTCCCCGATGACCGCGGAATTACGGGAAATCAATACCAGGGCAAATGACGCCATGGTCGCTCTTATGAAAGACCATCTGTCCGAGGGCTGGCTGTTGTGGCTTGCAAAGGTGTTCCCTCTTTCAGCGGATTAATCAAAAAGCGGCAGCGCTTCATTTGAGAGCTCATTTAAAGATTTTTTTATGGCAATGAAACTCAGAACAGACAAAAAAATATATCATCAGCAAAAGAGCCGGAATATTGCGCGAATTTCAAGGAGGTCTTTTGATGGCAGATGACTTCAGGATATTAGTAGTAGACGATGAGTCGGTAATTGTAAGAAGCTGCAAAATGATCCTATCATCCGAAGGGTTTAATGTCGAGGGGGTCCTCGGAGGAAAAGAAGCGATACTGAAGATGGAACAGGACAATTACGACCTCGTTTTCACGGACCTCATGATGCCGGAAGTAGACGGACTGACCCTTATCAAATGGATCAAACAAAAAAAACCGGACACCGGAGTGGTAATCATAACAGGGTACCCGTCGCAGGAAACGATCAAAGACGCCCTTGAAGTGGGTATTATCGATTATGTTCCAAAACCCTTCACCCCTGCGGTGCTGCTGGATGTCACGCAGAGGGCGGTTGAATGGATAAAGAGAAAGGCCCCTGCGGCGAAAAAGGAAAAGGAAGGGGAATTCCCCCCGTCCATGCTCCAGGAAATAGACAGGGTCATAAAACAGTATAAAAACAGACCCGGCAGTTCAATCCCGGTGCTGCAGCGCTGCCAGCAGATAGTCGGATATCTCCCTCCTGAGATCCAGAAGCGCATAGCAAAGGGGCTGAATCTTACACCCGCGCAGGTGCACAGCATTGTCACTTTCTACTCCTTCTTCACGATGAAACCGAGAGGAGACCACAATATCCGGATATGTCTCGGCACCGCCTGTTACGTCAAGAGGGTCGAAGAGTCATTAAACAAGATCAAGGAAGAACTCAAGATCGAAGTGGGCGATGTTACGGAAAACAAAAAATTCTCCCTTGAGACCGTCCGCTGTCTCGGTGCCTGCGGACTGGCGCCTGTCATGGTAATAGACGAGGAAACGTACGGAGCGGTCAATCCGAAGAAGGTAATGGAGATAATAGCGGGATACGCATAATGCAGAGCCTGGTTTAAAACCGATCTCTGCAACAAAGGAGACAACATGGCACGATTAACACTGGATGATTTAAAAAAGATAAAAGAAAAACAGAAAGCCACTTTCACACTGCGCGAGGGCGGTTACCGGGCCAAGGTGACTGTTCATATGGGCACCTGCGGAATCGCGGCCGGGGCCAGAGATGTCATGACCGCGTTGATGGACGAAATATCCCAGGCCAAGGTGGAAGATGTAATCACCACAACATCAGGATGTGCAGGACTCTGCGCGCGTGAACCTATGGTGACGGTAGAGATCATGAACCAGCCGCCGGTGAAATACGGCGATCTGACGGAAGCGAAGATAAGGGAAATATTCAAGGAGCATATTATGGGCGGAAAAGCCGTGGACAAATATGCCCTGGTCGTGGGAAGCGAAACAACATATTAAGAGTGACAGCGTTTAGTGACAGTGTCAGTATAAAAAGACATGCACCCAGAGTCGAATCACTGACACTAATCACTGACACTGATACTAAATCGGAGAGATGAAATGGAAAAATATCGTGCCAATTTACTGATGTGTGCAGGAACCGGCTGTGTTGCCAGCGGTACCCCGAAAGTACGTGATGCCCTGAAGGCGGAGCTTGAGAAGAGGGGATTGGCAGATGAAATAAAAATCGTCCTTACAGGCTGCAACGGATTTTGCGCCGAAGGTCCTGTCATGCTCGTATATCCTGAAGAAATTTTCTACCAGAAACTGACCGTTGAAGAAATACCGAAACTGGTCGAAGAGCATTTCCTCAAGGGCAGGCCCTACGAAAAGCTGATGTTCAAAGACGTGGAGAAGAAACACGCTATCCCGCTGATGAACGATATTCCGTTCTTTAAGCACCAGGTATTGAGGGTGCTCAGGAACAAGGGGATGATAGACCCCGACAGTCTTGATGAATACATAGCGCGCGATGGTTATATGGCCGCGGCAAAGGCTCTGAAGGAAATGACTTCCCAGGACATCATAAAGACCATCAAGGACGCGGGCCT
>JBFLYJ010000143.1:0-7464 GCA_040756635.1 Nitrospirota bacterium | reverse complement strand
GCATAATCCAGGACCAGCTCCTCCAGGACACCCCATTCGGTCCATGTGATGTCTGCCATTACAGACAGATGATAATTTACATTATGGTAATAGCTCAATGACGCTGAGGCCGGAAGGTCGATGTCGGACGACACTCCGCCGTCCTGAAACAGTCCCTGCGGAGTGGCAGCGGCCATTACTCGGTCAAAACCGTTTGTCCCCGGAAGGGTCCAGTCAACATCACCTTCGACATCATGAGAGACCCGTGAACGGTATGACATCCCTATCCGGCTGCCGCTGCTGAATTCATAAAGCACCCCCAGATTGAAGCCGTATCCCCAGCTGTCACCCTTGACGGCTGTAAATCCGTCATCCCTCTGCGGCCTTAAGCCGAATACCGGGTCCATTTTACCGTCACTTAAATTCTTGTCGAAATATCCGAGGGTATCGAGTGTCCCGTAATCAACGGCATTGCTGAGCTCCGCGTCGAGATACTGGATGCTCACCCCGAATCCAAGACTGAATTCGTCACTGAGCCTGAGCGCGAAGGCCGGGTTTATGTTTACAGTATTCAGTTCCGATTTCACGCCATAGTAGCGTCCGACCCAGCCCGGATCATATTCGGTCGAGAGTCCGAAGGGGCTGTTGAGTCCTAGACCGAAAGACCAGCCGCCTGCAAGCGGCAGGACGTAATAGAAATTGGGGACTGTGAATATACCCCCTGCATCCCCTCCGCTGCCTCCGGCCAGGACATTATTGAAACTCGGAACCGGAGGAATACCCGGTACCGCAATGCCGCTTACCGCACGCGAGCCTTCATCTTTAAACTCTGTCCTGGGGCTGATTATATGAAGACCGATGATAATTTGCTGCCCCTTAAGCAGTGTCATGCCCGCAGGGTTATGAAAAACAGTGGAGGCATCTTCAGATGCCGCGGCACTGCCCGAGAAGGCGTTGCCCAGTCCGCTGACACTCTGTTCCGTTATGGCAAAGCCCGAAGCCATGATACTGCCCGGGAAAGCGGCAAGAATCGTCAGGACCGATATTACAGTTATAAGCATTTCCCTCTCCTTGTAAATAAAACCCATTATTATTCCCTGTTTAATAGTCTGGACAGCAGAGCATTTAAATCCTCAGGCCTGTATGGTTTGGTAACAACACCGCTGAAACCGTATTCTCTGAAGTTTGCCATCACATGATTATCAGCATATCCGCTCGAGACTATGGCCTTGACGTCCGGATCGATAGTGCGAAGTATTTTTATTGCCTCCTCGCCTCCCATTCCACCGGGAACGGTCAGATCAAGTATCACCGCGTTGAAGGGCTCCGCCGAGTCCGCAGCTTTTTTATAGAGATCCACGGCGGCCTGGCCGTCACGTGCCTGCTCTACTTTATATCCGATAGCACTCATGATTTCTCCGATGGAAATCCGGACCATGTCATCGTCATCCATGATCAGTATTTTCCCTTCTCCTGAAAGCGGCTCTTCTCCAAATGACAGCATTGAGGGGGGCTTACCCTCAGCCGCCGGAAGATGGATAATAAAGGTCGCACCCCGCCCCGGCTCTGATTCCACGGATATATGTCCCTTGTGGTTCTTTATGATGGAAAACACTATTGTCAGGCCCAGGCCCCGTCCCATTTCCTTGGTAGTAAAGTAGGGATCGAATATGTTTTTTAAGTCCTCCTCCGGAATTCCGCTCCCCTCGTCACGAATCGTTATCTTCACATACTGCCCCTCCTCCAGCGGCAATTCAGTCTTGGCGGGAACGATAACGTTTTGCGCGGCGATTCGTATAATTCCTCCTTCAGACATTGCCTGGTCGGCATTGATAATCAGATTCTGAAATACCTGACTTATCTGGCCTGCATCGACCTCGACAGGCCATAGGTCATCAATCATATCAAAATCACATCTCACGGCCGACCCTCTCAGCGTAAACGCGGCTGACTCCCTTATGATTTCCGATATGGACGTAGAATGCTTCACAGGCGCTCCGCCTTTGGAAAAGGTCAGAAGCTGCCGGGTCAGGTCGCTTGCCCTGGCTACGACCTTTTCAGACTGTTCCAGCCGGCTGTATGCGGTACCCGATCTGTCGATGTTTCTCTTCGCGATGTGAATATTATTCAGAATGGCGGTAAGAAGATTGTTGAAGTCGTGGGCGATGCCACCCGCCAGTATTCCGACGGATTCAAGTTTATGGCTCCGCTGGCGTTCTTCTTCGAGCGACTTCCTCTCGGTGATATCGGACGCCACTTCCAGTCTGACCAGACGACCGTCTATCCATCTGACGGCCCTGTCGATGATGTAATACCAGTGCCCTGTGAAAGTATTCTGGAATTCCCACGCATAGGGTTCTCCCGGACGGCCCGTGGAATCGAGCAGATATTTGTCGGTACAAAAGCCGCACGGTCCCTCCATACCGGTCTGAAGCACTTTCCAGCACGTACCGCCCTGGACGTCCCCCCAGATGTCCCGTCCATACTTGTTTATAAAGAGCAGTTGATAAGTCTCCATATCAGCCACGTAGATTAACGCGTCTATTCCGTCAAGAATCGTGAGCAGCCGGTTATGTGCCTCCTGCAGCTGTTCTTCGACCTTTTTGCGCTCCGTGATTTCCTGGTGCAGGTCCCTGTTCGCGGCGCTGAGTTCCTCTGTGCGGTCTTTTACAAGAAACTCGAGGTTCTTTCTGTGCAAGTCCAGCTCTTCCTCGGCTTTTTTCCTCTCGGCTATTTCCTGGAGCAGTTTGGCATTAAGATTTTCAAGGTCATCTTTGGCTGAGGAAAGATAAGAAACGAGACTGCTTTTATCAAAACGCAGACGCAGGGAAGATATGGTCATCCTGTTGACGCGCACGGCAATTACCGTTATGAGAAGTACGAAAAGCAGGCTCATTCCTCCCATGGCAAGATGGACCTCGTCGTCCGCCAGCAGAAAGCGGACCAATATCGGGGCCATCGACGGCACCATGTAAGCCAGATACGCGCGCATAATGACCGCATATGCCACGGCTGCCCCGACCGTCATGCCGCCGAGCACGAATGTGAGAAAGGCCTGATGGATCATCGAATCAGCGGGAAAAAGAAAGATCCCGGCAGAGCCCCAGACCATCCCGGAGAGACCGACACCGCCGATAAATGATGTCCCTGATCTTCTGATCCTCTCCGGCCCAGGACTGGTCATCAGGAACCTTCTGAGATGTATATACCGGACAAGCGTGATAGATGCTATGCTGACGAACCAGGCAATCAGTACTCTGTGCGAAACGGTATTTCTCAGGACGAGTGACAGGGCCGCCGAGTTAATGAAATTGGCAATGAACGCTATGTTGGAGTTCTTAAATAAGAGCGTTACCTGTTCAGCATAGAGTTCATTGCTGTCTTCGGAACCAGTAATTTTATCAGCCTGATCAGAGGACATCGCAATAGCGCCTCACAATTAATGTTTGTCCCCGTATTATCTCTTATAATCATAAATAAAAGATGTTCCGATTTATCCTTCAGCACCTAATCAACGAAAGGTATAGAGCCGCTTTCTTATATTAATATAGACATTATAAACCCAATATCCCGACCGGACAACCGCAGGTCCTAAAACAATGCAATTTTCATATTGATGATTAGGACCTGAATCTTATTTATCATTACAGCCCGGTAAGTTATCGGCGGGACGCATCCCTGTACCGTACTACTCCTCCTCATCCTTCTTCAAAAAGGGTATCAGAGCGTACACCAGGCCAGTTGTCGGTACGGTGCTGATGACCTTGAGGAAGAGCTTCGTGTAGGGGATGCGCTCGACCTGGCGCACTTCCTTGAGCCTGGGGATGAACAGAAAAGACACGATGTATCTAACCGCTCCGCTTATGACAAACACGAGGATATATTTTGACCAGAAGACCGAGTTGTATTTGACAATCAGCCCGCCGATCAGCGCGCCCGTGAATATCGCGACGCCGTTGATCACGTTGTAATACGCGATCGCTGTCGCCCGCTTCTGCGGGCTTGTCGTGTCAAAGATGAAGTTGAACGACGCGATCTCAAAGCCCGCCCAGATAAAGCCCGAATATATCTGAATCGCGATCAGATAGGCGAAGTCATGTGAGAACATCCAGAAGACCGGGGTGAGGGGCATGAGAAAGCCGGTGAGGCTCAGGACTTTCCTGGCGCCGAAGCGGTCTGACGACCTGCCCCAGACAGGGAGAAAGAATATCTTCGTAATGATCGCGGCTGCGTTGATGATCGTGAAAGTTATGTAGTCGAGTTTCAGGTCGTAGAGCATGTAGGGCGTGAAAAAGGGGGCGGATAGATAGACAGAGGCGTTCATGAGGCTTAGATAAATGACGAAGAGACCGTAATTTCTGAACCGGGCCAGCCTGATGAATTCCCAGAACCCGAACTCCGCCGAAGGCATGACCTCATATAACGGTTCATATTTTTTCATCAGAAATGTCACAGACAGCATGCGCGAGCTGAAGGCCAGGCAGAAGATGATGACGAAACCTGTATATTCGAGGGAGGTGCTGCCGGCGTATCGCTGGAGGATGTACCCAGAGATCATGTAAGCGATGAACGTGGCTGAGCCGGTGACCTTGCTCCTCCTTCCGAAATATGTCCCCCTCTTTTTCTCCTCGACAAGGTCTCCCATCCAGCTGTTCCACGCCGGGCCCAGGATCATGCCGAATATCCAGTAGAGACAGGCAAAGATGATGAGCCAGACGACCTTAAGTGTCCCGAAGAAGAAGACGAGCGCCACCGGAATATACATGATCCCCTGGAGAAAGGCGGACGCGGTCACGAGCAGTTTGCGCGACTTCAATCGTTTTATGAGCCTGTTTGAGAACAACTGGGACAGAGACCCAAGCAGAAGGGGGAGGGAACTAAGCAGACCGATGTGAATGTTGTTTGCCTTCATAAATACGGCAAAGGCCGCGAAAAAGGACTCTCCAAAGCCGATCATTGACGCGGCAAACGCGCCGTCAAGCACAGAGTATCTCAGGCTCTTCTTAATTCTGTTGTCGTCCGCGTGTGCCATTACTATAAAAATTACCAGATTCAGGCGGAGGTTTCCACATCCATTTTATCGGGTGATAAAATCTTTCTATTTGACGCGGGCCCTGTTTAGTGATAAGTAATAACTAATAGCATATGAACCGTGCGTCTCTTTCCTTGGAAGGAGGGAAAAATGAACGGCGGACTGAATTGCTGGGAGTTCAATAAGTGCGGAAGAGAGACCGGCGGGACCAAGGTCGGAGAAAACGGTGTCTGTGCTGCGGCCTGTACGGTCTCATGCTCAGGGATCAACAGCGGCGTAAATGCAGGCCGGATGTGCTGGGCTGTTGCCGGGACCTTTTCTACAGGGAGAATCACGGGTACATATTCGAGGGAGTTTTCATGTCTGAATTGCGATTTTCTCAAGACGGTATGTAAGGACGAACATATTTGCAGCATCGATCAACTGACCCCTTACCGTTTGTATAACCAGCCGTCGCTTATGTTCGGCCGAAGGAGCTTTATGAGGATCGACGCCTTTCTTGATATCACGCTGAATCCCGAATGGCGGCGGTCGTATATCGGCATAGTCGGGGTGACGGTCAATTTCTGCCGGGAAGGCTTCGCGTTTATTTCAGAGAATTTCGAGCTTCCTTCCACAAGGCAGATGGAATTCAAAATTAAACTTCCTAACAGCGGCAGATATACCCGCGTGGCAGGGGAGATCGCGTGGAAGCGGCAGTTCAGTGACAGGTGTATGGCGGGTGTGGCCATAATAGACATAGAGGAAGAAGCGGAAAAAGAGATACTTGATTACGCGTACGGCAAGTGGGTAAGAGGGGTATGGTTCCACAGGCCTCTTTAACATCGGAAGTGCTCAACCTAAGACAGACTCATGAAAGCATGAATGGTGTCTTTCTGAATTTCACCAGGCGTTAAGTCTGTCGTCAAAGTTTAATTGCTATATCCGATCACATCGTAAAGGTTTTACGGCAAAGCCACTCGCCTGATTTATGCAACGTTAAGGTTAATACCGGTCACCTACTTAGCACGGACGGCCAGTTCCTGTCCGCTTTTTCTATGTACCCCTTCATGTCAGACGACCAGAGTTTTTGAACGTCCTTATTCAGGTTAAGATACAGTTTCCCGTCCACAATTGACCAGCTGTCGGGATCTATATCAGCCGTTGTCCCCTGACTTACCGCGTAGGCGCAATAGCCTCCGTACTTCGGCGAGTACTTTTCGGGATCGGCCTGGAAGAGATCAAGGTGCTCCCTGTTTGAAAAAAGCCATTTCGCACCTTTCCATTCATGCGAAAATCCCTCAACCCCTTTGACCGGCCGGCCCATGGTAAAATACGCGACCGGGTCATATCCCTTTATGGCGATCCCTCCCTCTGCATTTACCGGGGCCTTTGCCTCGCTGCATGAGACTGACAATAACAGGACGGCGAGCATTGTGAAGCGTGATATTAAACGACTTATTGAATGCAATTTCTCCTCCTTTGATACCAAGATTATTTAAGCATATGCGGGAAATGGAATATTTTGTACTCGGTTTCCAGCCGCTTGACATCCATGTCCCTCAGTTCGCTGCACTTTTTATCATCATAACCGAGCTGCTTAAAGTCCAGTATTCCTTTGGCCGAATGGCATTCATTGCAGGCCACGCTGAACTCGTGTTCGGTTATGTCCCTGTGAAAATATTTCAATTCCTCTTCCTTTGCGGCCCCGGACAGGTCATCCGCCCTTTTCAGGTATCCGGCCGCCCTAATCGGGTCTTCTGTGTCGATCACCAATGTCCTTGTACCTTCTTTCTCAGAAAAAACCGCTATCCTGGATATCATGCAGCAGGGTCTTGTGTCTTCAGCGGCCCCTTCATCCCCGAACAGCCGTCTGTACAGACCGTATATGTATTCCAGTACGGAGCTGCCTTTAGAAGGGTCGATCTCCGTGTACCTGCCGTAAGGTTCTCCTGTAAAAGAGCCCTTATCAGGAGTTTTCCACTCGTATATTACATCTCCGAGGGTTTCTTTTTTCAGATGACACAGGCCGCAAAGCATATAGCCGGTGTGCATATTAAGAATGGCCCTCACCTTCAGGTTTCTGCTGTGGGGATGAAGAGGATGACAGACCCTGCAAGATGATCTGTCTTCTATTGATATAACGGAGCGTTGATCATCCTTGTGCACCCTGTAAGAAGACCGGTCCATCGTCTCTATTTTTTCCCTGTCCTCGATATGGCATGCTGTTGTGCATTCGACCTCGGTCGCTCCTGTGTGCGGGACACTTTCGATCCGGCTGTGGCATGCCTTGCAGGCGGCATTACCATGCGGGGAGGCGTAATACCTGTTGCGGTCGATCGAAATCAGCTTGAATTTGTCTGCCCCTTCGGGCATTACCAGGCCGGGGTACTGGTGACAGAACATGCACTGCCATTCATTGGAGGCCAGGCAGACGTCTTTACCATATAAGATAACAACGGAGACAGTGATTA
>JBFLYJ010000142.1:0-7467 GCA_040756635.1 Nitrospirota bacterium | reverse complement strand
TGAGGCAGAAAGCCGTCTTACCCATACCGGGCCTTGCGCCTATGACTATCAGGTCCCCGGGATGAAAACCGGTTGTTGCTTCATCAAGGTCAACAAATCCGGTGGCCAGTCCTGTAATGCGCTCTTTCTTGTCAAACAGCTTGTCGACAAGCTCGATTGTGTCTTTTACAACGCTCTTGATATGGACATATGTCTGCCTGATCGCCTTTTCCGAAATATTGAAGATCTTCGACTCCGCCTCATCCAGCAGCTCATGAACGTCCTGTTCCGTGTCATAACTCGTAGTTATAATTTCTGTTGCGGTAACGATCAGATTTCTCAGGACAGACTTGTCCTTGACTATTTTTGCATGGTACCTTGCGTTGGCGGATGTAGGCACCAGATTAACTATGGAACTTAGGTAAGAGGCGCCGCCTATTTCTTCAAGCTGCTCTTTCCTGTTGAGGATCTCCGTCAGGGTGATCAGGTCTATAGGCTCGTTCTTCTCATAAAGTTCGAGCATCGAGGTAAATATTTTTTTATGCGCCTCTTTATAAAAGTCGCCGGGCACCAGCTGTTCTATAACGGCGGAAATGGCCTCGTTCTCGAGCAGCACGGCCCCCAGCACCGACTGTTCGGCTTCGATGTTCTGCGGCGGCAAACGGTCATAACCACTCAGCGGTTTTGTCGAACCGTCTTCAAAAGATGTCTTATTCCGGAGTGGTTCAAGCATCGGACCTAAGCCTATGCTTCCTCGGTGCCTGCCTTATTGACCTCGACCTTAACTGAAGCCGTCACGTCCTTGTGCACCTTTACCGTAACTTCATAAGATCCAAGGCGTTTTATCGGCTCATCCATTATCACCTTGCGTTTGTCTATATCGACACCCTGCCGGCTGATCGCTTCGGCTATGTCCTTTGCAGTGACGGAACCGAACAGCTTATCTTCCTCTCCGGCCTGTGCTTCAATAGAGACCGTCATTTTGGATATCTGGTCAGCCACGTCCTGCATTGACTGCCTGATTTTCTTGGCCTTCGCAAGGATATTTTTTTTCTCATGCTCAAATTGCCTTAGATTCTTCGGATTAGCTTCCACGGCAAGGTTCCTTGGGATGAGATAATTTCTTCCATATCCTATCTTCACTTCCACAATGCTGCCGATTTCACCGAGATCCTTAACATCCTCTTTCAATATGACTTTCATAATCACACGCTCCTCTATTTTGATTTTTCTTTTTGATTTTCAGAACCAAATCAGACTGGTATTGTAGCTCAACAAAAACCAAAAATTAAAGTTAAAATCCACAAATCAAAGATTAATAATTAAAACTATCCGACAACAAAGGTTTTTTTCACAGGACTTATCTAAATAATACATACAGATAGTGCAGTCGCAGCGTCAATGAGGAAACATCTTGCCGGGATTAAGTATACCTTTGGGATCAAATACATTTTTTATCTTTTTCATGATCTCGATACTCTCCTCTGAAAGCTCCATGCCCAGATACTGTTTTTTTGTCAGCCCGATGCCGTGCTCGCCGGATATTGTGCCCCCAAGTTTGAGCGTGGCTTCAAAGATCTCCTTCACCGACTCCCGGGCATTTCTGTACTCTTCCTCATTGTTCTTGTCGGTCATGATATTTACATGAATGTTGCCGTCCCCGGCGTGGCCGAAGTTGGCTATTATCAGATCGTTTTTCTCGGCTATTTCCCTCAGGGACTTCAGCATCTCGGGAATTCTCCCTCGGGGGACAACGATGTCCTCGTTTATCTTGGTCGGCCTGATACGGTACAGGGCCGGCGATATGGCCCTTCTCGCGTCCCATATGCGCTGTTTCGAAAAAAAGTCCTCCGCGATACTGACGTTTCCGTCAAGGGCCTTGCAGACAGCGGCGATCTTTTCAGCCTCCTCAGTCACGGCCAAACGCGGTCCGTCGACCTCTATCAGCAGCAGAGCCTCTGCATCCACCGGGAGCCCGAAAGAGCCGTAATTCTCCACTGCCCTGATGGACTCATTGTCCATAAATTCAAGCGCCCGCGGGATGACCGAGGAAGACGTAATCCTGCTGACGGTCTGCGCGGCTGCATCCAGAGTATTGTAGGTGCATAACATCGTTATAGTTTCTTCCGGCAGTGGCAGCACCTTGAGAATTATCTTCGTGACGATACCCAGCGTCCCTTCAGATCCGACCATCAGCCTTGTAAGGTCATACCCGACGACCCCCTTGTAATTCCGGCCCCCGGTCATCAAGACCCTGCCGTCGGGAAGGACCGTTTCAAGCCCCAGGACATAGTCTTTTGTCACTCCATACTTTACGGCCCTGGGTCCGCCCGCATTTTCGGCGACGTTGCCGCCCAATGTACAGAACTTCATGCTCGCAGGATCAGGCGGATAAAAAAGACCTGCGTCCTCCAGTTTTTCCTGCAAATGGAAATTGATTACCCCAGGCTCTACTACAGCCACCATATTTTTTTCATCAATTTCCAGGATCCGGTTCATACCTTCAAGGGAAAGGACCACAGCTTCATTCAGAGGGACAGAGCCTCCGGTCATTCCGGTGCCGGCGCCCCTCGGGACGATCGGGATACCGTTCTTAAATGCATACTTCGCCACTTCCGATACTTCCTGCGTGTTTAAAGGCCTGACAACCGCAGACGGTTTCCCATCCATAGAAGAGGCGTCAAATCCGTAACAAAAGAGGTTCTCCCTGTCGGTCGATATCTTGCCCGGCAATTCATTTTCGTTCTTTTTCTTGAAAAAATCGAAGGCCATAATGGATTAATTATAACAAAAACAGGGACCGACGTTTTTTTATGAGAAAGACGGATCGCGGGAGGACCAATATCCGTGATGAATTAGTACAACTCCGGGAGCTGACAGGACGCATTATTGCTGAAGAATTTCAGACAGCTTTTGTGCCAGGTCCGGGGAAATATCCTTCAGTGTCCTATATTCTTCCTCAGCGGCATTTCTGTCATGAAGCTGCAGATGGACCCGGGCGAGGTTATAACGGGCGCTTACGTTGTCCGGGTCCAGCATGATCGCCTGGTTTAATGATTCCCTGGCTTCTTTGTACATGCCCAACATGCGGTAACAGACACCGAGATTCTTATGGGCTCCCGACATCACAGGTCTTATCTGTACCGCCCTTTTGGTCGCGGAAATGGCGGCCTTGTAATTGCCAAGCCTGCTGTAGGCAATGCCCAAAGTATAATATGACTGCGCATCATCAGGATTTATCTTCACTGCCTCCTTGTAGGCCGTGACAGCCTCTTTAAACATACCGGACATCACGCAGGCATGGCCGAGATGACAGTATAATTCTCCATTTGACGGGTCCATCCTCACCGCCTGTTTAAAAGACTTGCTCGCCTCCTTATACATTCCCAGATTGTCATAAGCGTGCGCCTGCAGCAATAACCTTGCGTAATCAGGTTCTCTTTTAATGGCTTTCCTGGTCGCATCCACCGCACGCTTCAATATATGCAGCCTGCCTTCGGTGCTGTACAGATTATTCAGGTACTTTTGCATGATACAGGACCTGCCTCACCTCGCTATACGGTAATATCGAGCAGCGTAAATACGCCGGCTGGAATATACACTTTCACACTCTGTCTTTATGATACGAATGAAAGAGATCAGACGATGTAATTCAGCACACAGTCCGGTTTTCAGAGGGAGCGGAATTATTTCCGCACTGCGAGGACAGGGACGCACATAGTCAGCCTATAAAGAACTTCCCGTTCAAATGCTCTTGACAAAGTATTCCTGTCTGCTATAATCGAGCATACAAAAATCAGCCGGATATAATAATTCCATCAAAGCAGTATCTTAAGAAAGGAGTTCTCTGATGCTTAAAGAATTCAAGGAATTCGTAATACGAGGGAATGTGGTAGATATGGCTGTCGGGATCATTATAGGCGCCTCATTCGGCACTATCGTCTCGTCACTTGTCGCAGACGTAATAATGCCGCCTATAGGGCTTATACTCGGGGGCGTCGATTTTTCAAACCTGTTTATCACTATAAAACAGGGTACTGCCGCGGGTCCTTTCGCGACCCTGGCTGAGGCGCAGAAAGCCGGCGCCGTCACGATCAACTACGGTATGTTCGTTAATAAAATCGTCTCATTCGTCATAGTCGCCGCAGCAATGTTCATGGTGGTAAAGGCAATGAACAACCTGAAAAAGAAGGAAGCGGTCCCGCCTCCCGCGGCCACTACCAAAGACTGTTCATTCTGCTTTACCTCTATTCCGCTCAAGGCCACCCGCTGTCCTCACTGCACATCCGAGCTTGGAGCAGTGAAGTAAACCGGAGATTACCGGCATAATCGCGAATCTGCCGCATCTGCATCATTGCAACCGCAGGCTGAAACCTGCGGTTGCTTCAATATGGACCAATTGACTGTATCAGTCATGATTCCTTATACTCGTTTGAGGCGATTAATGACTGAGAGTATTAGCGACTTATTAAGTCCTGTTCAATAAATTATTGCCTGTACGGGAGATAAGACAGCATGTGCGAATCAAATGTTTATATAGAAAAAGACGGGAAGGAAGAGCTGTACCTCGAAAACGTGGACATCCTTAAGCCGGAAGGCGGCAAAATCTTTATGCGCAATCTCTTCGGTGAACAGAAGACATTTGAGGGATCGATAAAAGAAATATCCCTTATCAAGCACAGGATCCTCCTGAAAAAAGATTAACACAGCGGCCAGCCGTGCGTTTCTGTTTATTGCTTAAGACTGAAAGCTGATAGCTTGTTTGCATGAATTTCATACGCATAATAAATGACGGGGCCGCTCCTGCCTTTTTCAACATGGCCCTTGATGAGGCAATATCAGAGTGTGTCAGGCAGAAGGCCTCCCCTCCTACCCTTAGGTTATACGAGTGGGACCGTCCTTCTCTGAGCATCGGCTGCTTCCAGAAGATTTCAGACATAGACACCGCATACTGCAGAGAAAAGGGATACCCCGTCGTCCGGAGACCGTCAGGAGGGAGGGCCGTTCTTCACGACTCGGAGCTCACGTACAGTTTCTCCTCACCGGCAGACGCCCCTGTATTCAACAGCAGCCTGCTCGAAAATTATGCAGTTATCAGCCGAGCCCTCCTGTCAGCGCTTAAAATGATCGGTATAGAGGCAGAGGCATCATCGAACAGAAAAAGAGGTGGCGGCATCAGACATCCCGCGTGTTTCAGGGCAGTGTCATACGGAGAAATTTCAGTTGGAGGGAAGAAACTCATCGGCAGCGCACAAAAACGCTACAGGGACGGTTTCCTCCAGCACGGCTCCATCCTGTTGAGCTTCAGACCTGAAATAATGTGCAAAGTGCTTGGAGAAGATCTTGATGACAACTTTCATGATATAGGCGGGATCAATGATGGTGAGGGCACAATATCCGTTAACAATCTGAGGGCTGCTCTGAAAGAGGCCTTTGAAAAGACATTAAACGTCAAACTGATTTCAGATGTCCCGACCAAATCCGAATTGGCCCTCGCGAAACAACTCGAACGCACGAAGTATTCGACCGGTGAATGGAATTTTTCGCGTTAAATCCACCTTAACGTTGCAAAAATCAGGAGAGCGGGCAGGTGTGCTCCATCTCATATACAGATGGCGACTCATATCTCATATCCCGCATGATGAGCATGATGGTTTGTCTTCTTTACATAATACACTATCAGGAAACTCCATACCGCAATCGCGAGATAACTCTGGAATACAGTATTAATAATATAGACCAGCGGCATAAACAAAGGTATCACGCTGACTGCTACCTGAATGCCGTAAAAGAATGCGTTTGCTATAACAAAGCCGACAATTAATATCAAATAAAACAAAAGCGCCTCCGGGGTCTGCTTTAAAAAATTATATGTCCTTCCGACAGACTCGATCACCCCTTTTCCGTCCGTAATCAGTACGACCACAGAATAGACACCGAAAACAAGACCGGCAAAGACAAGCAAGATACTGAATATAATGATGCTCAGTAGTGCGAATGAACTGAAAAACATCTCGAGCATTCCCCTGGATTTTGTCACGGCATTGATTACGCCTGCAGCTATCCCGCCTGTTATCATGAAGATGATAAACAGGACAATAACGCCGAGCATCACAAGAGAAATCAGACCTAGCAAACGCGACATATAAAGTTTGGCCTCTCCGAAAAAAGACGCCATGCTGAATTTAAAATATACGTTGGTCGCTGAATCCTTTAATATCCCCAGTGTACCTCCCAGGGCATACACATATAAAACAGAGGTAAAAGACAGATAAAGGGCAAATGACGTCAGGATCAGAAAAATGACACCGAGATAATTAGCCACAAAACCGGACGGGTCGGCCAAAATGGACGGGACCATTTCACGGGCATGCGCCAGGTCAAAACCAAGATATAACAGGGCCGCAATGACCGGCAGGCCGAGGATCACAAAAAAACTGACCAGGTTGATAATCGAGACCACCGCGCTTATTATCACCAGCTGCGCGTTTTTATTGGCAATCGTAAAGCCTTCCTTGATACAGTCCGCTATCATCGCCATTTAGTTTAGATAGGCATATGGTAAAAGTCAATTTGGCGTTCCTTTTTTCAATTCTCCCTTGAAAAACCGATGCCCTTACTATAAAATCTCTCCATGAGCATTTTACACGAAATCCTTAGATACAAGCAGGAAGAGGTGCAAGGCACAAAATCGGAAGTGCCGTTGGCCGACCTTAAGGCCAGGATAAAGGACATGGATGCGGTAAAATGTTTCAGGACCGCTATTGAAAGGACAGGCAGTCAACCCGTAAAACTCATAGCGGAACTCAAAAAAGCTTCCCCGTCAAAAGGCCTCATCCGGAAAGATTTCAGCCTGCCGCAGATCATTTCCATTTATGAGAAAAAAGACGTTGCCGCCATATCCGTCCTGACGGAGAAGCGGTATTTCGACGGCAGCCTCTCATATCTGAACCAGGCAAGGAAAAGGACCACAAAGCCCCTGCTGAGGAAGGACTTCATATTCGACAGTTACCAGATATACGAGTCCAGGGCCAATAACGCGGACGCGGTGCTGCTGATCGTCACAGCCCTTGAGAAGTCCCAGTTAAGCGACCTGTACCATCTCGCGAAGGACCTCTCCCTCGATTGCCTGGTGGAAGTCCATAACTGGAAAGAACTGGACATGGCCCTCTATATGGGAGCGGAAATAATCGGCATCAACAACAGGGACCTGAACACATTGAACATAAGCCTGGACATATCACTAAGCCTGCTGAAAGACGTCCCTGACGACAGGATAGTAGTGAGCGAAAGCGGGATCAACACAAGGGCTGACGTGGAGATTCTGCAGGCCACCAAGACCGACGCCATACTCGTCGGCACGGCCATTATGAAAGCGGAGGACATCGGAGCCAGAATCGACGAGTTAATGGGAACACAGCAGGAAGCGGGCCGTGAATAACTTTACAAAAGGATTTGAGGCAATGGGATGAAAACCATAATAGAGAA
>JBFLYJ010000141.1:0-7524 GCA_040756635.1 Nitrospirota bacterium | reverse complement strand
CAATATAGTGGGTTGGTGGTGGAAAAAACCTTGTTTCTACATGTCCATTTTAGCATTATCGGTATCATTCATCTCTTCCGTCGGCATTCTGCATACAGTTATCACTCAGGGCACCATTCACTACAAACTCGGCGGCTGGGACCCGCCATGGGGTATCGAATATGTAGTGGACCATCTCAATGCCCTTATCCTTGTTATTGTTTCGTTTGTCGGACTGATTATCGGCATATATTCTAAAAGGAGCATTGAGCAGGATTTACCTCAAAAGATTCCGCAGTTTTATACTGTCTATACCTTGCTGGTTATGGGGCTTTTGGGCATGACAATAACCGGTGACGCCTTCAACCTTTATGTCTTATTAGAGATTACCTCGCTCGCAAGCTATGCCCTTATAGCCATGGGAGAGGACGGCGCGCCGCTTGCCAGCTTTAACTATGTAATTATGGGAACAATCGGCGCCTGCTTTTATTTGCTCGGCGTCGGCTACCTTTATATTGTAACCGGCTCGCTCAATATGGCCGATCTGTCCGACCTGTTGCCTAAGCTATATCATTCCAAGGCGGTATTGGTTGCCTTCACCTTCTTCTTAGTAGGAATAGGTATAAAGATGGCCTTCTTCCCCTTGCATGTCTGGCTTCCGGATGCTTACACCTACGCCCCGTCCTCAGTGAGCGCCTTTGTTGCAGGCACAATGACAAAGGTAGGGGCGTATGTCCTTATAAGAGTTATGTTTACAATTTTCAGGCCCTATTTTTCTATCGAGCTTATACCGGTTACGACCGTACTCGGCTGGACGGCTGTCGCTGCTATGATTTACGGCTGCATTCTTGCCATTGCCCAGCGTGACCTGAAAAGGATGCTCTGCTATATCCTCATTGCTGAGGTGGGGTACATAGTATTAGGTATTAGTTTGGCAAATCGGATGGGCTTCACAGGAGCTGTTCTCCATATCCTGAATGATGCCTTTATGATGGCATGTCTTTTTTCCGTGGCAGGGGCCATCATGTACAAGACGGGCAATAGAGATATCACCAATTTCAGAAATCTCCACAAAAGGATGCCCTTTACCATGGCTGCCTTCACAATAACGGCGCTCTCGGTTGTGGGTATCCCGCCTACCTGCGGCTTTTTCAGCAAATGGTATCTGATCTTAGGATCGATTGGCGCAAAACAATGGGTGTTTGCATCAGCCCTGGTGCTCAGCAGTTTACTGAGTGCCATTGTATTCTTTAGGGTCATTGAGAATGCCTATTTTAAACCCGCATCCTCTCAGTCCCACAATGGAGGAACCCACGGAGAAGTTGCAATGGATGAGGCGCCCATGAGCATGCTTATTCCCATATACATTATGGTTGCAGGAATACTCACCCTGGGCATCTTTAGTGGGAAAATTATTTCCACGGTGATCCAGTTTGCAGTTCCGGCAAGTTTTTAGAAATACATATGGAGATTGTAACCTCTTATAGACCATTATTAGCTGTCCTGGTCTCCCTGATCGCAGGCTGCCTTATTCTTCTTACCGGAGAACGGTCAAGAAATCTCAGGGAGACATGGACGATCCTTGCCTCCGTGGTGAAATTTATTATTGTCTCCTCTATGATCCCTATTGTCCTTCAGGGAAAGATTGTTGAGTATACTGTCATCTCTCTTGCGCCCGGTCTTTCATTACAATTCAGGGTGGATGCCTTCGGCCTTTTGTTTGGCGTTCTGGCCTCCACTCTCTGGATCGCCACCTCTTTGTATTCCATTGGGTATATGAGGGGATTGAATGAGCACGCACAAACCAGGTATTTTTTCTGTTTTACCATAGCCCTCTCTGCTACCATGGGGATTGCCTTTGCGGCCAATCTCTTGACTCTCTTTGTATTTTATGAAGTGCTTACTATGGCCACTTATCCATTAGTGGCTCATAAAGAGACACCGGAGGCCATAAAGGGCGGCAGAAAATATCTCACCTATACATTAACAGCAGGGGTTGTCATCCTCTTCAGTATGGCGATCATATATTATTTGACCGGGACGCTTGATTTCAAACCAGGTGGATTCGTGGCGGGCTATGCCTCAGCGGACATGGTCCGGTTTCTCTTTGCTGCTCTTATTATGGGTTTTGGTGTAAAGGCGGCAATTATGCCTATTCATGAATGGCTTCCTACTGCGATGGTAGCCCCTACTCCTGTGAGCGCCTTGCTCCACGCCGTGGCAGTAGTGAAGGCCGGTGTATTCGGCGTATTAAGAGTCATTCTCTATGTCTTTGGACCGAAGCTCCTTTACGACATGGGACTCTGGATACTTTTAGCCTACTTTGTTTCCTTTACGATACTTGTAAGCTGTTTCTTCGCTTTGGCACAGGACAACATAAAAAGAAGGCTTGCCTTTTCAACCATAAATAATCTTGCCATAATCATCCTTGGAGCCGCACTCCTTTCAGGCAGTGCTATTAAGGGAGGAATGTTGCACATAGTCTATCACGGTTTTATGAAGATTACCCTGTTTTTTGTGGCTGGGGCCATATACGTGAAGACACACAAGCAAAATGTGAGCGAACTGGACGGACTGGGCAGGCAGATGCCTCTTACCTTCGGTTCGTTTGCCATAGGGGCGATGGGCGTATCAGGGATACCTCCTCTTTGCGGGTTCATCAGCAAATGGTACCTGTGCCTCGGATCTCTTGAGGCACACGAGATCTTCTTCGTCTTCGTGTTTCTTGTCAGCGCTCTTCTGGACGCGGCTTTCTTTTTCCCCATTATCTACGGTGCTTTCTTTAAGAGGCCGAAGGAAGATGTCAACCCGCATTTTGACGAGGCTTCTCCGTTCATGGTAATCCCCCTTACAGCCACAGCAATCATTTCATTAATACTGGGTATTTTTCCCGATGCTTTCCTGCCTTTCCCGGAGATAGTCAACCTTGCGGTTCGAAGCATACTGGGCGTTTGAATTTTTAGGGGTGATACAGGAGGATGAAGTGACAAAAGGAGGAGAAGAAAAGATGGTGCTCTCTCATGAGGCCGTGCCGGGATACAGGAAAGTTTTTTTCATAGTTCTAACGATAGCTGCCGTTTATCTTGCGCTAATTCTTTTTCGAACGCTCTGAGAAACAGGCGGGAAGGAGGGATTTATGAGGAATCTGCTGTTTATAGCATTCTGCGCATGGCTCCTGATTTTGTTGCTCGCGGAATTTCTTGTTTCAAAGCATCCCTTCTTCCCGTGGGAGGAATGGATCGGTTTCAATGCGGCATTCGGGTTTGTGGCATTTGTCGTGCTCATCATAACGGCCAAATACATATTACGCCCTATCGTAAAGAGAAAAGAGGATTACTATGACTAGCATGGCGCCTCCGGCGGTCATTTTCCTCTTGGGAGCTTTGTTTATCCCACTTTTTAGGGGAAAGCTGAAGAGCGCATACATCTTAGCCCTGCCGATTATCGGCTTCATTAACCTGCTCAATATACCCGAAGGTACGCATTGGGCAGTCAGGTTTCTTGACTACGAACTCATCTTCGGCAAGGTCGACAGACTGAGTCTCCTGTTTGGATATATATATCACCTGATCACATTCTTGATTATCCTTTACGCCCTGCATTTGAAAGACGATGTGCAACATGTGGCAGGTTTCTTTTATGCCGGAAGCTCTTTGGGAGTTGTATTTGCAGGCGATCTTCTTACCCTCTTTCTTTTCTGGGAAATGATGACCTTCAGCGCAGTCGTTCTGGTCTGGTCGAACAGGACAAAGAAATCAATTGCAGCGGGGTTCAGATATCTTCTGGTCCATGTCACCGGCGGCCTGTGCCTTCTGGCAGGTATTATCCTCTATGTGATGAATACCGGGTCTATTGAATTCGGTTATATAGGATTAAAGGACTTGGCGACCTTTCTTATTTTTATAGGATTTGGTATCAATTGCGCCTGGCCCGGCCTTCACCCATGGCTTCCCGATGCCTATCCGGAGGCAACAATAACGGGCGCCGTATTCATGTGGACATTCACGACGAAGACTGCCGTCTACGTCCTGGCAAGGGCCTTTCCCGGCACCGAAGCTCTTATATGGATCGGTGCTATCATGACAGTATTCCCCATATTTTTTGCCGTCGTTGAGAACAACCTCAGGAGAGTGCTTTCTTACAGTCTTATTAACCAGGTCGGATATATGGTTTGCGGCATCGGGATAGGCACACAACTTTCCATTAACGGAACTGTCTCCCATGTCTTCTGCCATATCCTGTACAAAGGCCTTCTCGTCATGTCCATGGGTGCTGTTATGTATCGGACAGGTAAGATCAATTGCACGGATCTTGGCGGATTGTACAAGAGCATGCCTCTGACAAGCATCTTCTGCATGATAGGTGCTGCATCCATCTCCGGGTTTCCGCTTTTCAGCGGTTTCATCTCCAAATCGATGGTTATGGAAGCGTCCGCATTAGGAGGTATGAGCATCATATGGTTCCTTCTCATGTTTGCCTCGGTGGGAGTCCTGGAACATGCGGGGATCAAAGTGCCCTATTACGCCTTCTTCTCCCACGACTCCGGCATAAGGACAAAAGAGGCCCCTCTCAATATGCTCCTTGCCATGGGAACAGCTGCTTTCTTATGTGTCTTCATAGGAATATTCCCCGGTTTTCTCTATAGTCTTCTCCCCTATCCGGTGGATTTCAATCCGTATACGCCATTTCACGTAGTGGGCATGAGCCAACTACTCTTCTTTGGCGCATTTGCTTATATTTTGCTTGTGCTATCAGGAGTCTTCCCTGCGGAAATAAGGGCCATTAATCTGGATTTTGACTGGTTCTATAGAAAGGGCGCAATGATCTTCATGTGGTGCTGTGAGGGTCTGAATAATTTCAGGATCAGAGTGCAAGTTCTTATGACGAACTTCGTAGATGGAACTGCAAAGCACGGGCTTGACCCGCTTTTCATTCCAATGCTTGCGACAAGCTACATAAAGCTGCAGATTGCCCGCGCATTTTACAAGGATAAAATCAGGGAATACGAGTATAATTTCAGTAAAATACAGAGACTGGGCGAGGCTGGAATAACTTACAGTGCGGATGTGCCGCGAAGACCCGTTGGCTTAGCCCTCCTTATAGCCCTTTCCCTTATGTTCCTTTATATGCTGGTTTACTTGATATTCTACCTGCCGGAAAGATAAGAAAGGATTCAAGACTGGGATTTTTGAACTGCGCTGTGCCCCTATCGTTTCCGAGCAGTATCACGGGATAAACAATGTTGATTTAGATGTTCACTACACGCACGAAAGTCTTATTCTTGCCCTTTGTGTGCATATGTGTTCAATTCTTCCTTCACGCGCCAATGAAGGTCTCTGCTTTCGTACCAGGCGGGAGTCTTCTTTTCTATCGCATTTAGATGTGACAATGCCAGATCAAATTCGCCGCTGCCGGCGGCCTTCCTGGCCTCTTCGTAATGATGCTGACTTTCGGCTATCACGGCATCGGGAAATTCAGCCGGCCCGCTGAATATCATGAAAGCGAATATTCCAAGGACGGTCACCAGCCCACAAGCAAACCCGGTCATTCTCCGGACAAAAGCCCGTCTTCTGTCGCCTATAAGCTGGAAAATGGGCTTGAGGCTTGGCCTTAATGTTTCGGGCGATACCTCACAGTTCGTGGCCTTCAAAATATTAAGAACATGTTTTTCCGATAAAGGCTTTTTCAGTCTGATATGTTCTGAAATCCTCTGATAGGGAACTCCAGACATTCCCTCAAAATCCATAACGGATATGTTGTGTGCCTCAAGCCACCTTTCCAGCGTCATCCTTGTCCCCTCGAAAACAAGCAACGTTGATCATCAGTTCATATTACTCCCTGGCTCCCGGTTTCGCCCGTGCGTATTTGTTCACCTCTTCCTTCACTTTCCAGTGCAGCTCCCTGCACTCATACCAAGCCGGCGTCCGCTCGTGAATCGCGTCAAGATGCACCAATGCCAATTCCATATCACCATTGCCGACTGCCTTCTTGGCCTCCTCCAGATGCTGCTGACTTTCGATTATGGCGGTTTGGGACAAATCCGTGTTAGGTCCTTTCACGATCACAACGGCAAAAACCGCCACGATGATAGCCAGACCCAAGGCAAACCATGTCGTCTCCTTCCTCATTTTCTGTCACCTCCTTTCCAAGAATAAAGATGATTCTTAGTTAGATCATAAACAATTATTGTTTCTATGTCAATAGAAAATAAAGCTATAAAAAAAATTAATAAACCATGTCGAACGTTTTTTGTTCTTGACATGTTTATTTTTAAAAATCAATAATATAGCTGCAAAAATGCAAGATCACAAATTTTCTTAGTATATTTTATTTTGGCATTTAAAAACTATAAATGTTTTCTATATAAAACATTTATAGTTTTCCAGCTTTAGTTCCAATTATCCAAACATTTTATGTTTGACATTCCCAAACAGAAAGTGTTTAAATATAAAAAATATTAGATTTTTTCGATAGTTATGAAGACAAGAAACGCGAAGGCACGACTCAAAGCCCCGAAAACCGTCAAATGCTGGGAATATTTCGGATGCGGGAAGACGGAATGTCCTGTTTTCAAATCACGTGATCACAGATGCTGGCTCTATTCGGGAACCTGTTGTAGGGACCACATTCAGGGCAAGTTCTTGGAAAAAATGGAGATGTGCCTCGATTGCGTGCCTTTCAAATCGAACATTAAACATACTTCGCTGAGGGATACTCTCAGAGTCATTAATAGTCAATTTAAACAATATAAGAGAGTCGTTACCAGGACAGACGACGAACTGAGAAGCATAAGTATGGAGTTGGCCATAAGTCTCTCTGAGGTCTTTGAGGCACTGAGGAAGATTTCCTCCGGAGAAAACAACATAAATCTGGTTGAAAAATCGAACTTTGAGCTCATCAGCATGTTAAAACACGTAGTCAACCTGACGGCAAGAGAAATTCGAAGGGCCGAAGAGACGATGCGCTTCACGCAGTTTGCGATAGATCACACGGCGGATGCGGCATTCTGGATGACATCGGATGGTCGGATTGTTTACGTTAACAAAGAAGCGTGCCGATCACTTGGATATACGCGGGAGGAACTACTCCGCATGACTATTCACGATGTCGATTTTCTTTTTCCGAAAAGGCTGTGGGAGGACCGCTGGAAACATATTAAGGAAAAAAAGACATTCTCATTCGAATCCATTCACAAAGCCAGAGATGGTAGGATTTTCCCGGTGGAGGTGACGGTCAACTATGTGGCGTTCAAGGGCAAGGAATACGACTGCGCTTTTGCCCGGGATATCACTAAGCGAAAGTCTATGTTGGAACAATTGCGTGAGAGCGAACAGAAGTACAGGGAATTATTTTTTATTGAAACGGACGCGATTGTTATATTCGAGGAAGGGAATTTCCGGTTTATTGACGTCAATGAATCTGCTGCGCAAATATATGGTTATGACCGGGACGAGTTCCTCAGTATGACCAGACCGGATATTTCGGCGGAACCAGCCAGATCCAGGGAGTGGATAAGGAAAGTGCTATCCGGGGATACTATATGGC
>JBFLYJ010000140.1:0-7525 GCA_040756635.1 Nitrospirota bacterium | reverse complement strand
ATCCGGTCCGGGCTGATCAGCATGACATTGCCTGCAAGGGATGAAAAACTGCTGTACGGTGAGTTGCCGTACGTAGGGCAGGTGAGGGTCAGCGGAAGTATCTGCCAGTAACTCTGACGGGTCTCCGCCAGAAAGTCGACGAAGCTGTACGCAGCCGGCCCCAGGTCCCCTATGCCATATGGGGACGGAAGAGAAGTGATGTGAAGAAGTATGCCGCTGCCTCTTGTTGACAAATTCCCTCCTTTATATCTTTACATGCAAATAATAACCGAGACTTGAAAAAGCTTCAACCCAGTCTGCGGAGTAACGGTCTCCTGCCTCGGCTTTCTTCTTCATTTCGGCAAAATGTTTTTTCCTGATCGAAAAATATATGTTTTGTACCTTCCAGAGGTTTAACTGAAGACCCAGGGGGGTCAGCGCTTCAAGCGTGTCTTTGACCGTCTCGAAAAGCCGTATCTCTTCCGGGTGTTCACTTAGCTCTTCCATGACGGAATGCGCCCATGAGCTTGCGATAAATCCGACGGTGGTCGTATCGACATTGATTGACCATCTCTTTATTTCTTCAATCACCCGTCTCAGTTTTTCGACGTCGGTCTCGTGATTAAATGTCTTTTTCAGGTCTGTATTAAGCGTATATTCGGCTGCCGAAAGGAGAGGCCGGGGCAGCTGGCTCTGAAGACTGTAATAATAATTCATGATGGGATAGTTATTTTCATAGATCTGCCGGTAGGAAGCCTCCACCCCTTCATATGTCAACTGCAGTATCTCGTTCAGGATTTTTCTCTGTTCGTCTTTAAACAGATGCCACAGGGAATAGATATTCCCGCTGAAATGCTTATCAAGAAGCCTCACTATTTCGGGGATGTCGCCTTTTTCGAAAGCGCTCTTTATCTCGCGTTCGATTATATTGAAGTCCTTTTCCCCGGCGAAGTCTTTTATGCCGGCGTTGATATTGTGGTCGCCCAGATGGACGACCGCAAACGCGATTATTATTTCATTCCAGGTGATACTCGAGAGGAGCCTCGCTTTTCCCGTGACCATTGTGAGTTTGCCGGCTTCGGCCCTTTTATATACTTCGCTTTTCGCGTTGTAACAATAAATGTCTATGTCTTCGGGGTACTGCTCGAAGATGGACGATATGCTGTAGTGTGCTGCGACGCGCAGCAGGTCTGTCTTGGCGAACTTGACGTATCTGTCATACGGTTCCGCGGCATTTCTGAATATGTTGCTTGGCGTCTTTTCAAGATATTCAAGGAACTCAGGTTCAAGTAATTTGCCGTTGAGTTCCTCCGCGTACTGAAGGGCCTTCAGCGCATACTGGATTATCTGGACCGTTTCGATGCCTGATACCTCGTCGAAGAACCAGCCGCAGCTTGTATACATCAGCATGGCGTTTCTTTGCATTTCAAGGAGCTTCAATGCCCTGACCTGTTCGTCTCTTGAAAGGTCCTTTACGGCATGTGCATTCAAAAAGCTTTCAACATTTTCAGGGGACCGGTCGAATATTACATCGATGTAATCATTCCTGGCGTCCCACGGGTTCTTCAGATACGCGGACGCTTCTTCCTGATAGACGGTAATAAGCTGGTCCCGCAGCCAGTCCAGAGCATCTCTAAGGGGCTTTCTCCACGTCTGTGTCCAGTCATGATGCATGCCGGAATTGCAGCCGCAGTTGGCGCGCCATCTTTCCACCCCGTGGATGCAGCTCCAGGATGAGTTCTCGAATATGTCAACGGCATGCGTCGGCGGGTGTTTCTCAAGATACTCGCCGTAATTGGTTACCCTGGCGAGATTGCTGGAGCTTATATAATTCAGCGCGTAGGAAAGCGCCATATCACCAAAACGGTGATGATGGCCGAAGGTCTCTCCGTCTGTCGCTATGTGGACAAGCTGGGGCCATCTTCTTGCGTCGTTGAAGTTGGACAGCAGTCTGTTTGCGAAAAATTCACCGTTATTGAGCAGTCCCGCGAAAGACACTTCCTGTGAGGTTGGACCGTCGTAGAAAAAAAGGCTGATGCTCCTGCCTGACGGAAGGATGCAGGTATAGGCCCTTGAAGGGTCTATCCTCTCGCCGCATACATCGTGCCAGTTCTTGGTTTCCTCGATATGGCGCATGCTCTTTGCCTGTCTGGGAGAGAGCACGGTAAACATGATGCCGTTATTTACCAGGATCTCAAGGGTCTCCTTGTCAACGGCCGCTTCAGGGAGCCACATCCCTTCGGGGTCCCGCTTAAACCTCTTCTGAAAGTCCTTTATCCCCCATATGATCTGTGTGTATTTGTCCCTCCTGTTGGCGAGCGGCAGTATCATGTGGTTGTAGGCATGAGCTATGGCCGAGCCGTGCCCTGAAAAGCGTTCCCTGCTCAGCCTGTCGGCCTCCAGTATTGATTCATAGACTTCGGGCTTGTGCCTCTGCATCCATGACAGGAGCGTGGGGCCGAAATCAAAGCTGATCTTCGAGTAGATGTTGACGATGTCAATTATTCTGCCTTCCGTATCGAGTATGCGTGAGGCGGCGTTGGGGGCGTAGCATTCTGCGGTTATTTTGTCATTCCAGTCGTGATAAGGATACGCGCTGTCCTGAAATTCTATTTCTTCAAGCCATGGGTTTTCTCTGGGCGGCTGATAAAAGTGTCCATGAATACAGATGTATCGGTCCATAGAAAAATTTTCGATCAAGTGAGTCCGCAATCAAAGTGTCAGTGATTAGTGACAGTGAAAGACAAACCTGACACTGACAACTGACACTAACACAACGTCTCTACGAACTCTTGAAAAACAATATACCCAGCGGCGGAAGCGTCAATGAAAGGGAAAAGTCTCTTCCCTGCACAGCGACCGGGTCCGCATATATGCCTCCAGCATTGCCCTTGCCGCTGCCGCCATAGATTTCCGCGTCGCTGTTCAGGAGCTCCTTCCAGAACCCTCCCCTGGGGACCCCGACCCTGTAGTCGTATCTCAGCGCCGGCGTAAAATTGCAGACCACCAGGATAATATCATTCGTATTGCGGCCCTTTCTTATGAAAGTAAGCGTGCTCTCTTCCCAGTTATGGAAATCGATCCATTCGAAACCGTCCGCGGAAAAATCGAGTTCATACAGGGCAGGTTCGTTCCGGTAAAGATGGTTCAGGTCCCTGACGCATCTCTGCACACCCTGATGATAGGGGTATTCGAGACCGTGCCATTCCAGGCTTTCGTCGTGGTTCCACTCCTTCCACTGGGCGAACTCTGCTCCCATGAAAAGGAGTTTCTTGCCCGGATGGCCGTACATGTATCCGAACATCAGTCTGAGATTCGCGTTTCTCTGCCATTCGTCTCCCGGCATTTTGCCGATAAGCGACCCTTTACCGTGGACCACTTCATCGTGAGACAGCGGCAGGGCAAAGTTCTCTGAAAAGGCGTACCATATGCTGAAGGTAAGCTGCTCATGATGGTATTTCCTGAATATCGGTTCCTTTGACATGTATTTCAATGTATCATGCATCCAGCCCATGTTCCACTTCATCCCGAAACCGAGTCCCCCCAGGTGAGTAGGTCTTGAGACCATCGGCCAGGCAGTGGACTCCTCGGCTATTGTCTGGACATCAGGATGGGCGCCGTAGACAGCCTCATTGAGCCTCTTCATGAAAAATATCGCGTCCAGGTCCTCCCTGCCCCCGTATTTGTTCGGTATCCATTCCCCTTCACTCCTCGCGTAGTCCAGATAAAGCATGGATGCAACGGCATCCACCCTGAGACCGTCAATATGGTATTTTTCAAGCCAGAACAGGGCATTGCTTATAAGGAAGTTTCTGACCTCATTTCTGCTGTAATTGAAGATATAGCTGTTCCATTCAGGATGGTACCCCTTCTTCGGGTCCGAGTGTTCATAGAGGTACGTCCCGTCGAAATATGCAAGGCCGTGTTCATCTGAAGGAAAATGGGACGGTACCCAGTCGAGTATGACCCCGATACCGTTCTGGTGCAGGTGATCGATCATATACATAAAATCCTGCGGGGTCCCGAACCTGCTGGTGGGTGCGAAGTATCCGGTTGTCTGATAACCCCACGACCCGTAGAACGGGTGCTCCATGACGGGCAGCAGCTCTACGTGAGTAAAGCCCATATGCCTGACATAATCCACAAGGGCATGGGCCAGCTCCCTGTATGTGAGAAACCTGTTGTTCTCCTCAGGCACGCGTCTCCATGAACCGAGATGGACTTCGTATATCGAATATGGGGCGTTAAGGTCATTGTGTTTATGCCTGTTCGCCATCCAGTCCCCGTCATTCCATTCATAATCAAGGTTCCATGCCACGGACGCGGTCAGCGGGGGCTGCTCCCAGTGGAAGGCAAAGGGGTCGCCTTTGTCTACTGAATAATTATTGTGCCTTGATATAATGTGATATTTGTAAACTGTTCCCTTTCCTATCCCCTGTATAAAACCTTCCCAGATACCTGACTGGTCCCACCTCGGCATAAGCTGATGAGCGCCCTTGTTCCAGTCGTTAAAATCGCCTATTACCGAGACCTTTTCCGCATTAGGGGCCCACAGCGCGAAGTATATACCTTCTTTTCCGTCAACGGTCAGGGGATGGGAGCCGAGTTTGTCGTAAAGCTGGAAATGGTTCCCCTCTTTGAAAAGATATATATCGTGATCGGTCAGAAAAGTAACATCATGTCTAACGGTAAGCGTGCCGTTATACTGCCTGTTTATCATTAGTGGCTCCTCGATGAAAAATGATTGTTTTCGCAATAACCATATTTTCAAATGCTAAAACAATTATATAAAAATAACTTATTAACTGCAAAAAACACAAAGAGTTAGCCTATGCTGTTCATAACTTTGAGTTTCTAAATCCTAATCCGGCAAAGCCGGAACCAAGTTTTTTGCCACTAAGGCACTAAGGCACAAATAGTTATTATCCAATTTTTCACTTTGTGTCTTCGTGTCTTTGTGGCTAATTTTCTTGTCATCTTGTACAGAACTTAACTGATAAGGGACTAAAAAAAGGATTTGTCCACAGATTACGAAGACTGTCATGGATTTATTATCAGTTTACAGAAGTATCCGGTTAAATTTAATTAGTGTAAGTCCGGACATACATGCTTAAAAATATTTATAACGCAATATGATTTCAGAATTTGCTTTGACGGCTTATTACCTTTACTCAACAAGAGACGGCAGGCATGATACAGTATTTGAGCGGATTTTTTTGCCGGGAGTGAAGACAGGAGGTCTGAACAGGCAAAAGCCTCGGAGTACCGCAGGAAGCGGGACGAGAATGAGCCGAAAATACTGTATCATGCCTGCTTTGCATTATTAAGCATCCACTAAGGTATTGCCATAAATATTTTTAAGCACGCATGTCCGCTTCGAATATTTACCGGGCAATTATGATCAGTTTAAGAATATGTTATATCTCACCCTTTGGGTGACAATATGTTGTCGACATATCCGTTGTTGTTTATGAAGTTATGTGTGAAATCTGCGGACACAACTGCCATTTTCAGGATAACTGGTTGAAAGTATTATATTGAAGACCGGCCATTATGACAGGTCAGACTTTCCCCTGATAATTTATTATTAAATAACAATAAATTGCTGCAAATCTTATTAAAGTTTGCCCCCCCTTCAGCCGAAATATATACAGCAAATTATTTTTTGCAATGTCAGACCTGAATATTTTCAATCAGATCGCTCGACACGGACTTATTTAGAAATTACATGGGTACGATAAAAACCGATTCTCTGGATTCTCTTTTGAAGGGGGTTGCGACACTTCCATCTCTCCCTGCTATCGCGTTACGAATAATACAGGAGATAAAAAAAGACAAGTCCTCGATAAACGATCTTGCGGAAATAATTTCGTATGACCCCGCGCTTACGGCAAAGATATTGCGGATAGCGAATTCATCATTCTACTCTCTGCCTTATAAAGTTGACTCGATAGAGAAGGCTGTTCATATTCTGGGCCTGGAAGCGCTGAAAAATATAGCGCTTTCTTTCACAATAGTCAGGGGGCTCAAGAGGAACCTGGTTGACGAATTCGACCATGAGCTTTTCTGGAAACGGTCGATTACATCGGCAGTAAGCGCTGAAATGATCGCGGCAAAATTGAATTTAAAGCGCGAGGACACATTTGTCACTCCTTTGTTAATGGACATAGGTGTGCTTGTGATGTACCTTATGAGACCTGATGATTATTTAAGGGTCATAAACAAAAAAAGGGCCACAACTCTGCCTACGTGTGAGGCGGAGGTATCTGTCTATGGATTTGACCACCAGGATGTCGGCAGTGAGATACTGAAGAAATGGGGACTGCCGGAAAGCATTTATATGCCGATCGCATATCACCATAAAAAGGATGATCGTCCCGCGGGTTTGAAAGATATAACTGTCATACTGATGCTTGCCGATATCGTATCTTCGGTCTATCACGGGAGCAAGAGCTCGAAGAAGTTCAATGAGTTAACACACCTGCTGCAGGACAAATTGAATATGACCGAGGCGGAAGTGAGTGAATTTGTCGACCTGATAGCTGACAAGACCGTTGAGATTCTGACTTCATTCGAGCTTGACGCCGGTGACATGAAACCGTACTCACAAATACTTCAGGAAGCGAATGAAGAGCTTGGTAAACTCAACCTGTCTTATGAACAACTCTTCATGGAGCTGAAGCAGGCAAAAGAGATGGCCGAGAAACTCGCGGTCGAAGCATGGGAGGTCAAAGAAAGGCTGAGAGAGGTCGCGATCAAGGACGGATTGACCGGCCTGTATAATCACAGGCACTTCCAGGAACTCATGGACAAGGAGATCCTGAGGGCGGAAAGATATTCACATATTATGTCGCTTATCATGGTGGATATCGATTATTTCAAAAAAGTCAATGACACCTACGGCCATCCCCAGGGGGACATTGTTCTGCACTCTATTGCTGATGTCTTTGACCAGACAATAAGAAAACCTGATGCGGCCGCAAGATACGGCGGTGAAGAGTTTGCCATCATGCTGCCGGAAACAGATATCAAAGGCGCGGTCACGCTGGCGGAGAGACTGAGACAGATAGTTGAGAGACTCGCGATAAAACTGGGTGACAAGACAGTCAAAGTCACGATCAGTCTGGGCGTTACAACGTATGATCCGGCCAGGGGAGGAAGGACCAAGCTCGAAATAATCGAGGCTGCGGACAAGGCGCTTTATAACTCGAAAAAGACCGGAAGAAACAAGCTCAGCATAGTGATGTAAGTATCCTTCACAACTTTATTGCCAATTATCAGCAGGGGTGCAGCATGCTGCGCCCCTGCTGCTTTCATTATAAATGCATAAAGTAGTAAAATGTCTCAGCTGAAAGCTGACGGCTAACTGCATTTACTAATGCATAACTTGAGAAAGCATCATGGCCGTCATTCCGGGCTTGACATGCCTGCCCCGGCAGGCCGTTAGCCGGGGGAATCCAGGACTTTATATGCAGCTTCACTGGATACCGGCTTTTGCCGGTATGACAGAAATGTGGCTTTTATAATGTAGTTCTTAGTTTTATGG
>JBFLYJ010000014.1:0-18477 GCA_040756635.1 Nitrospirota bacterium | reverse complement strand
CACAATTCAATAACATTGCTGACTTAATACTATACCCTTTATGATAATGTGAAGCATACCCACTGTAGTTCGGCGCACAATTTGTACACTGATAATCTGGATAATTCCATGCAAAATAACAGTCACTGAAAGAGTTACAACTCAAACCTACATGATCTGACCAAACATCACATAGGTCTAAATCGCTTTCACTAATACCACTCTCGTCTTCCCAGTCATTCTTTATAGTATTATCCTCATTTAACCGAATATCTCCAGTTAAATTATTAAGACTTAAATCAGTAATTCTTGAATACACTCCATAACCTCCTGCTGCATCCAACGAGTTGCTCTCCCAGGCAAACACAAGTTCATCATTACTTTTAAATGCTACATTAGGATTTATCTGATCTCCTGCTCTATTCTCACTTATATTAACTTCTCCAGTAACTGCAGTCACACTACTACCATTAACATCAAATACTCTACCTCTTATATTCGACGTTTCAGGAAGCCCAGAAGTCCTATCCATCCATGTACAAGCAATTTTATTAATACCTTCTCCACTAACACATCGACCTCCCCATTGATCAAATGCAGTACCAGTCCAGTAACTATTATATGCTACTGATATTTCTGGGCTCATCGTTTGAGATGATACATCATACACTCTAAATGCAAGATCATCCTGAGTACGATTTTCATACCCATTAACGTTACCTCCAAATTCAGTCCATTTGATTACCGCCAGCTCATTAGTTAAGTCAGCTTCTACGTGGTATGGACAATCATAAGCCGATCCTTTACCTCCACATCCAACGCTAGGATATAAATCCCAATTAGGAGGATTATTTACTGTTTGTCCTGCATGAAAATGCCATGGATTACTTGTTCGATATTCGCCTAAAAATTCCCCGTACTGACCGCCAGATGGATTATAAAACCAAGCCTTTATATAATTATCGCAAAACCAATTATATATATGTTGCTCATCCCATCTACACATTGGCTCTTGGTATGCAAATATAGTAGCTCCATTTTCACTTACAGCAACGGCAGGACCTCCATTATCGAATAACATTTCATAATAAGGCTGATGATAAATAAGTGTCTCATCTACAATCCACTGTGGAATAGAACCTGTAAAACCTATAGTCCCTGCCATTCCCCATGATTTTGATGTATTATTCCAACTCGAATAACTTTTATACTTATATGTAATAGACGTACTGCGACTGACAACATAATCATTCATCCATCCAATAATCATATCACATCGATCATTCATATCTAATGAAGGGCGCATTTGGCTTGAATAAAAAGAACTATTTGCAACATTTATAACTGAACCTATTGGATTATCATTAAAATCCCATTTTTGAAAATTTATACCTGTTAATGGGTCATTCCATAAAGTAACATAAAAATATTTACAACTTGCTACTTTCGCTTTTCTTGCTGCAGGTGCGTCAAAAATTACCTGGGCTCCGTCATAACTTACCATATTTCCACCAGTATAAAATTGATAAGTATTCAACAAAACAGATCCATCTTTTAAAGTTATTTCATACCATGTATTAAGAGACAAGGGCTGATCCAAAGCAACCCTTAATCTATAACATGGCTGAGTCCAATAACTACGGTGTAAATAATACAATTCAGCACAATCTTCATAATATGTTGTTGTATTTACAGTCGGAGTAATAATTACATTAACTGTCTCCATAACTGGAGTGTTGAATCGTACTACAATATCTTGATACCCTGCTGAAACTGTTAGCCCTGATGGATACACATACGTTGGTAACTCGGCATATGCACTACTTACTGATACTATAAACAGCAACAACATAATTGTTACTATTTTCTTGATCATGTAAATATCTCCTTTATCAATCTTCTCTGATATTATAAATAGCATCTTCAAATGTACGCGCTTCTTCTTCTGACGTTTCTGGCGGTAGTATTACTAAAAGTCCTCTTTTTGAAAACGACCAGGAGAATTGATAACCTACTCGGTTCTGCTCTAAAATCTCTTCATGATCTTTCTTGAGCTTCGATCTATCATCGTACACCACAAAAATTCCAATCAAACCTTTACCAAACGAGAACTTGTACGAACTGTTATAATGACTTACAACAGTCACTCCAGTAGCATTAACAAACTCCTTTAACAACTGTGACTCTGATTTCAAAACCCTTACTGCCGGTGGTGGCACTTGCGGAGCCATTGGAAAACCTCCACTGCCCCCTGGGACTGGATTGCCGCTTTGTCTGAAACTATAGGATGGCGTCGCACATACAACCACCATTACTGCAATTAGACCGCTAATCATGCGTTTCATTGATTAACTCCTCCTTAACTCTGCCTATTGACTCCCTATGTCAATTCTTATAATTGAAAACTGGACCGTTTCCCATTGTCCCATTTATAACACTAATGTTTTAATCAGCCTGCCACACGACAGTGATGCTTGCATTCGTCATCGCCATCAGCGTGCCGGTTGCGGCGGTGTGGTAGAAAAAGACTTTGTCGGCGGCAAAGGACGGGATGACACTCAACCCTAAAAAAAAGAATTACAAGACTACAGAGAGCACGAAGATAAATTGTAATGTTTCTAGATAGACCGGGATAGGGAAAGTAATATTTTTGCATGCAGCCACCCCCAAAACACATTTATTCTTCGTTGAAAAAACGGAAAATTAAATCAAGAACCTGACAGATACTACAATTGTTAGAAAGGGGATGTCAAGAGAAATTTTGGAGAGATATATAAGGGCATAGGTTACAAACCTGATCCCGAGTAAGGTTATTTAAGTTTTAACTACTGAATAGTATCGACAATGGTAGGCCTGTAGTAATCAGTGCCTTTAATGTACCTTTTATAGTAACAGTGGCTAAATCTGATGCGTATCTGTATAACGATCTGCAGGCGCATAATATAGTTCAATTGGTCCTTCTATACATATATCCAGGGACCCTATTCAACTGTAACTTCAAATGTAGCAGAGCCATATACAGCGCCAGAGTTGACCTGTAAATCTGCACTGTATTCTTGGTTCCCATTGGCAAGGAATACCATAAAAAGTGTATAAGAACCGTTTCCATCTGTAGTCACAGTCATTGGTGAATCTTGCGCAGGAGCGCCTTGGCTTGGGTCACCGTCATAAAACTGGACGACATTAGACCCCGGAACTGCGAATGGATAAAATATTGTTAGATCCACATTTCTTAGAGGTATTCCATTGGCGTCTTTGACAACTATAGTGAACTTATGAACAAATGCCCCAACAGTTGTAGTCTCGTCACCCCCAACATATGAACCAGAAGGCGGAGTAATAGTTATAGTAGCCTCTGCCGGGGCTTCTTCACTTCCCCCTTCGACGCCGCCGCCTCCACAGCCGATAATTATAAATAAAAGGCCGAACAATGCCAGGGAAATAATATATTTTCTTTTCATTACTCCTCCCATATAACCTGTAAATTTAAAATATCCTGTTCCTTGGTTATTACCGTCCGGATCATTTCAATTCAGGCTGTAATAATCTATCGTTAAGATTCTGATAAAACTTAAAAATTCATTTTCCTGCAATATCATTTTCCGCTTATACCTGATAACGGACAGATCATCGTTTCTAAAGAAAATCATTTAACGATCCTCGGTGTAATGAACACCAGAATCTCGGTTGTTGCATCCGTGGTCAATTCATTCTTGAACAGCCAACCAAGAACGGGGATGCTTCCGAGTCCGGGAACGGCAGTGTCTCCAAGAGTAGAATTCTTCTTGTAAATACCACCGAGGGCCAGAGTGTCTCCGTCATTGATCAATATCTGAGTTTCAACTTCGTTTGTATCAATGGTCGGGACGTTGTTTGATTTATTCGAAAAATCCGCTTCATTTTTTCTGACTTCCACTTTCATGAGAATGGTGCCCTCAGGGGTGATATGCGGTACAACAATAAGTTCAAGCGCTGCGTCGACGAATTCGGTCTTGGTCCCGTCCTGTGAAATAGTTTCGTAAGGTATCTTTTTACCCTGTCTTATGACCGCCTTCTGGTTGTCCATGGTCACGATCCGGGGGCTCGAAATGACCCGCCCGTTTCCAGTTTTTTCAGCTGCGGACAGTTGTATGTCCAGCGCCCTGAGCGCGTTTGCGCTTACATACCCTATCCCCAAGGAACCGCCTGCCCCTGCCCCAACCGTTGCAGGCAGGTTAATGGCCAGCGGTTTGCCTGTAAAATCACCAAGACCTCCCGACAGGGTCGTGCCTCCGATCTGGGTTTGCGCTGTAGGTTTAACAAGCGCTCCCCACTGGATGCCGAGTTCCCGTCTGAGGTTATCAGTAACTTCCACTATCCGTGCGTTGATACTGACCTGCGGTGTAGGATTGTCAAGAGACTCAATGATTTTTTTGTATTCTTCATGTTTCTGATCAACATCCCTTATTACAATCGAGGTCGTCCTTTCGTCTACACTGATAAAACCTCTGTTAGTAAGCAGTTTCGCGTCCTTTATGGTCTGCATCATCGCCTTTACATCGGCGTAATTGACCGGATAAACTTTGGTCACAAGGTCCCCTGACTTTTCCTGGGACTCTTTAACACGCGCAATTTCCTCTTCTTCTCTGGCAAGTATTGCTGTCGGCGCTATCCGGATTATATTTGCCTCTATCGACTTTGAAAGTCCGTAATTGCGAAGTATTATATCAAGGGCCTGGTCCCAAGGCACGTCCGTCAGCTTCATTGAAAATTTTCCCTTTACATCCGGGCTGACAACAACATTGTAACCGCTTATATCGGCGATCAGCCTGAATACGTGGGTGAGTTCGACGTCCTGAAAATCAATGGATATTTTTTCTCCCGTATATTGTTTTTGAGTGGCTGCTTCTTCGTCAGCTTTTGCCGTTTCCACAGGAATTTCTTCATCAGCAATGTCCTCCATCCCGGCCGCGGTATCTTCCCTGCTGTCCGGGTTGTCAAAGGAAAGCGTCAGGGTCTTGTCTGCGTAAGCAGGTTCAATATCAGAGGGGACTGTAAGAGCGATTTCAAGACGCGCGGTGTTCGGCGATGAGGGGTCCTGAACAGGAATAATTTCGAGAACACCTGCAGCGTCGACTACAATCTTGTCGGTGAACTGGCCCAAGCCGGTATCCTGCAGGTCAACGGTGACGTGGTAAGGGTCTGATTTCTTGTATATTGTATAAGTAAAGGGAGAGGTGGCCATTATTTCAATTTCCGTTTTGCCGTCAACAATGTTCACGGCAAGATCGGCGATCTCGGCTTTTGACGGTGCGTCTTCTGAATAAGCCCGGACAGACGCAAGCCCCGATATTAGTAACAGAATAAGTATAAATAAAAAGGGTTTTTTTATTAACATCATTCCACCTCTCCTTTATGGAACTCAAGTATTATTTGTCTTGGTTTTAATTCTCCCTTGAAATCGCTGGAATATTCAACAATGATGATTTTGTTTTTAGTTATTTCCTCTACTTTCCCATTATACAAACCTATAGGGGTCCCTTTGTAGACGATAAAAGACCGGTTATCAGGCGTAGTAAGAAGGCCGTAATAGTGGTCCCCCTTGCTCGCAATGGCAGCCAGTGTGAAATCGCCGATGTCGTAACTTACCAGGTTCCCGGTTCTTGTGCCCTGCACTTTAGCCGTTTTTTTCTTTGGTACTATAAGCGGGACAAACGGGTCTCTCCTGTCTCTTTGCTGATATACATACCCTGCCTGTTCAGGCGTTTCTGTTACTCCTGCCTCAGTCTGGGACGCTGCGGGTTGAGGTGCTTCGGCTGCAGGTGCCTGTTTTAGAGGCTTCTTCGGCGGTGGTGCCGGCTTTTCTCCACATGCGGAAAAAAAGACGACGATTATAATCATAATACAGAAATTAACCATGACAGGTTTCATCAGGTTGCCCGATTCTTTATAAATCATTTTTTTTCTAGTCAGAAGGCTCATTTTTTCCCCTCCGCACTTCCTGGGGCTTCCTGGCCTGCTGAGGCGAATGTGCGGGCCATGAAAGTGGCGCCTATCAGGCCGCTGTCTTCCTTACCCTTTGATGGTTTTATTTTTAGCGTAATGTCAGAAATATTCACGAGACGCGGCAGACGGCTTATCTGACTTAAAAAATCCCCTAGGCGGTGGTATTCCGCAAGGACCTCGACCTTTACCGGGATTTCGACGTACAGACCGGATGGATCTGTCCTTCTTGCTTCAGGTTTCCAGAGCATTATTTGAAGTCCCGACATCAGACCAAGATCTGATACTTGTTTCAGCAGCACCGAAACCTCTTTTTCCTCGGGTAGCTGCTGTTTCAACTTTTCGAGCTTTTGTTTGAGGAGAGCATTTTCAACTATGAGGTCGTCAAGCCTGCGAACCTGTTCCTCATTAACGGCGATCTGTTGGTCCTTTTGATCAATTTTTTCATTGAGTCCCCTTATTTCTTTGCTCTTTGGAGCGAAGATAAAGAAGAAGAAAAGGACAATCAGAATAAGTGAAGGAGCAACCGCAACAATGAGCTGCACACGCGGCGACAGGTTCTTCAGTCTATTGAAATTAATGTCTAACTCTAGTGCCATAATCCATCACACCGTAATTTTTAAGGTAAGATTAAATTTATAAATTGAGAATTCATCGATTTCTGCCTGACGCGACTCAACCAGCATTACATCCGTGCAATATTTGGAACCTTTCAGGTTCTGTACATATGCAACAAGATCGGAGTTGGTAAAAGCGAATCCTTCAATACTTACAACTCCGTTCTTTTCAGTCAAACCCGTGAGCCAAACGCCTTTTGGAAGCATCTCGCTCACCTCATCCAGAAGTCGCAGCGGGATAACCTGGTTCTTTTTCAATTGCTCGATAATATTGTTTTTGTCCCTGTAATCCTTATTGTTTTTTTCGTAATTTTTGATTTCTTCCAGAGCGGCCTGTAATTTTTTCAATTTCTGGTCTTTTTCGGCAATGTCGGTCTTTTTAACGGATATCTGATTGTTCAGAATGATAGTCCCCGCAATAACAGCGATGATGACTACCAGCAAAGCCGCTACTCCATAAATCAATATAGGAGGAATTGAGAAAGCCTTTTTCTTCTTTGACGGCAGGAGATTTATTCTGATCATTTGTCTCCTACCCTTCTGATGGCCAGGCCCACAGCAACGGATACAATTGGAGATACCTTGTTCAGATATTCCTGATCAAACGAGTCAGGGACCGTGATGTTTTTAAAAGGTTCAGCAATCGCAACAGGTACGCCGATCCTTTCGGACAATGACTGGGCAAAATCCGTAGTCAACGCAACGCCACCGCTGAGAATTATCTGATCGACATTTTCATAGTTGGTTGTATCTCTGAAGTAATCGAAGGAGCGTGAAATTTCATTGATAATATCTTCGAAGGCCCGGTTCAAAACGGCTTTAATATCGTCAGGAGATATCCCTTCAACAGCTTCTCCATGTATTATTTTTTCAGCATTCGCATATGATATGGTAAATTCTCTTTGAAGTGCCTCAGTCAGCAGGTTCCCTCCAACCGAGCTGTCCCTTGTGAAAACAGATATGCCGCCCTTGAGGATGTTGATATTGATCATGCTTGCCCCGACATTTACCAGAGCAACGTTCTCGCCTTCCTTGATTTCATAATTGAGCTCATACATGTTTTCCAGAGCAAAGGCATCTACATCAACTACTACAGGATTGAGTCCTGCATCTTTCACGACCGTCACGTATTCGCTTATCTTGTCTTTTTTTACAGCGACTATAAGTACATCCATCATATTTTCTTCTTCTGCGGGGCCGAGAATCTGAAAATCAAGGCTTACATCTTCGATGTCAAAGGGGATATATTGTTCGGCCTCAAATCTTATCTGCTCATCCAGCTCTTCTTCTGTCATCTGAGGGAGAGATACCCTTTTAATAATTACCGAGGAATGACCTGAAACAGACAGGGTGACATCCTTTGCCTTTATCCCTGTGTTCGAAAGGAGTTCTTTTATAGCATCAACAACCCTGGTGGAATCTAACACTGAACCGTCGACAATGAGTTCAGGTTGAAGAGTTGCGATCCCGAGTCGTTCCAGCCTGTGGCTGCCTTTGATCTCTTTAAGCTGAACGACCTTTATATGCTTGGATCCGATATCGAGACCGATAATATCTTTCGCGCTGAATAACATTATATAATTTCTAATGCTCTCCTAAATTGTTAGATATTATACAGCATTTTTAAATTAATAATACCATCCATATCTTTTGAAATATGATTCATCATGCAATTTATTTGCCTGAGAATTTGCATAAATGCTATTTTACAGAATGCCATAATAAAATCAAGCATTTAATCATATAGTCCGAAATAATTTTTTTCTGCTCTATTAGTGTATGTGTTTATTTATCTATTTGATGTGTTACGAATCACACACATCAAGACAAATCTTTGACGCATTATTTTATCAACTCTGACACGAATTCAACCACAGGGGTGGTACATTCACATCACAGCATTCATTATATGTAAAGGCTTACAGCAGGGCCGTCATGCGGACAAATACGACGCCAAAGGTACCAGGAAGTGACATTGAGTTTCATTCCTCTTACATATGCCCGGCTTGTGAATTTTCATCTTCTCGGATATAATTGTTATCCGTTTATGAAAGTACAGCGAGGTAAAACATGCGGAAAAAAATAACCGTTATCGGCGCAGGTAATGTAGGTGCAACGACAGCAGAATTAATTGCAAAAGATGGTCTGGCTGACATCGTACTTTATGATATTATCGAGGGGGTCCCCCAGGGCAAGGCGCTGGACATCGCTGAAGCCTGTCCACTCTGGAATTCATCAGTATCGGTCAGAGGCACGAACAGTTATGATGATACCGCGAATTCCGACATTGTTGTAATTACAGCCGGGTTCCCCCGGAAGCCTCATATGTCACGGGATGATCTGCTGCATGCCAATGCCGGTGTTGTAAAGGCAGCGGCGGAAGCGATAGGAAAGACTTCACCCAATGCCATTATTATTGTTGTAACCAACCCGATGGACGCAATGGCCCAGCTTGCCTGGAAGACAACAGAGTTTTCCTGCAAACGTGTCATGGGGATGGGGGGCATACTGGACTCGTCCAGGTTCAGGACATTTCTTGCATGGGAATTAGATGTGTCGCCGGAAGACATAGAAACTATCATACTCGGCGGGCATGGAGATCAGATGGTGCCGATCCCGAGATTTACGACTGTCAAAGGGATCCCGGTAACAGAACTTCTTAAGAAAAGCACGATCGATGCATTACTTAAACGGACCAGCAGCGGGGGGGCCGAAATAGTCGGGCTGCTCAAAACAGGGAGCGCATATTACGCGCCGGCAGCCGCCGTGCTGCAAATGGTCAAGTCAATCATTAATGATGAGAAGAGGCTGCTCCCGTGTGCGGTATATCTTAATGGTGAATACGGAGTAAAGGATCTCTATGTCGGCGTACCGGTAATTCTCGGGAAAGACGGGGTCGAGAGGGTCGTAGAGATAAAGCTTGTTAAGGAAGAGAAGGCACTGTTTAAAGAATCATGCGCATCAGTAAAAAAACTTATCAAGAAACTTGCAATATGAAAGATAGTTCAACCATAGAGGAGGAAACATTTTATGACCAGCATAGAACGCGAACAGACACTCGTTCTTATTAAACCGGACGCACTGAAAAATTCACTGACAGGGTATGTACTGTCCCAGCTGTCTGAATTTCATACAGGCCTCCGCTTTGCCGGAACGAAGATAGTCCATGTCAGTAAAATGCTCGCGGATGAACACTATGCTGAACACCGGGGGAAGGTATTTTTCCCCGCGCTGATAGAATACATCAGGGGTATGCTTCATTATCCTGATGAGCCATGGAAACACAGAGTGATAGCCATTGTATATCAGGGGCCGGGTGCCGTACAAAAAATACGGGATATAGCAGGGCCGACGAATCCGCATAATGCCCGGGAACAAAAACCGGGATGTATCCGTGCGCTGGGTACGGTAGTCTCACTTAAAAATGCTGAAGGGAAAATTATCGGTGAGCGTATGGACAATCTTATCCACGCATCTGCCACAGTTGATGAAGCCGAACGTGAAATAAAGCTGTGGTTCAAGCCAAATGATATACCGCCGGCCATGCAGGCGTATCAGACAGAGACCTGTGAGAGCTACTTCTATATAAAGGATAATAAGCTCAGTATGAAGTATGAGGAGGGCAGCATATGCTTTCTCGCTCCGGGGAATATTGCGTGGAAATCCGATCTGGATACTCTGAGGCTTCTGAGCAAAGATATGACGGCCTCATGCTCTCTTGAGTCGGTAGTAGCTAAATACTTGATAAACGAGCGTGAGAAAAACTCTTAGCCCTGGTTTATATTTTTTTATTCATGAACTATATAAGTAATTTGTCTTTTTTTATAAAAGTCCAAACAGGGTAAGTTACCAAACATGCATCACTCTGATTCCCCAAATCATTATGAGTGCATATTAATCCATACACTTTTACCACGCATTTCCAGATAATTTTCTTCGACTATAAATATATTCCTTAAACTTTCAGCAGGTTAACGGTTGTTTCCCCCTCCGGCATGTCTCTTGCGATTGATCGTAAAATCGTTTAGAACTATTCTCAGGTAATGAATATTTAAAAATGTGATTTGAGCCACTTTAAACTGAAGTAAAAAAAATTATGATTGATGAGCATGAATATTTCGATCGCTGCCGTTTTATTAATTTTCGAGAAAATCGGTCAAAAATCAGAATGAAAACAAAACTCATAACAGTATTGATCATCGCTTTAATTATTACCGTAAGGACCAGTATATGTTTGGCCCAGTTTGTCGCCCCGGGAAAACTAACTGAATCTCACAAGTCATTATCAGGGATAACAAAGTGCGTCGCTTGCCACACCCTCGGTAAGGGTATTCCGGATTCCGCGTGCAAATCATGCCACGAGAAGCTGGTAAAAAGAATGAAAGAAAATAAGGGCTTTCACTCAAAAGTTGCAGGACACTGTATTGAATGTCATACCGAGCATAAAGGTGAGGACTTCAATATTATGCCTATTAACAGCGCTAAATTTGATCATTCTCAGACCGGATTCACTCTTGAAGATAAACACATTATCAATTGCAGCAAGTGTCATAAAAAAGAAAAGACGTTTCTTGGCCTGACAACAGACTGTCTAAATTGCCATACCGATGTGCATCTGCAAACACTTTCGGACTGCCTCAAATGTCACACTTATAAAGGGTGGAAGAATGTGCAGTTTAATCACGACGGATTTGCGAAGTTCAATTTGACGGGCAAGCATAGAGAGGTCAAGTGCGAAGTCTGCCATCCCCAGCAGACAATAGAGAGAACGAGTATAAAGGCGGACAATGTAAGTAAAGTGCTCAAATTTAAACCGTTGAAATATGAGAGTTGTGATAGCTGCCACCAGCGTGTTCACAAAGACAATATGAAGAACATGACATGCGAAAGCTGTCACAGTACGAAGGGATGGAAGGAGACGATCTTCGACCACAGCGATCCCAAACTGAGCGACTTTCAGCTTGTGGGGAGCCACGCAGAGGCTTCATGCGAACTCTGTCACCCTGAGGAAAAAACTATTGTAAGGACAAACGGGAAGGAAGTTGAAAAGAGCGTAAAGAAGCTGAAGCCGATCAAACATGCTCTTTGCAATGATTGTCATTTTGATGTCCACAAAGGCCAGTTCAAGGACAGGAAATGCGATTCATGCCATACGGCACGGGAGAAGTGGAAAGATATCACTTTCAAACATGATGCACCGGAGTATAAGGGGTTCAGTCTCGACGGGAGGCATAAAGAAATCAAATGCGATAAATGTCATCAAAAAAACGAGACTAAATTTAAAGAGTTCAACAAAAAGAAGAAATTAAGCATGGGTAAGTTTAAACCTCTTAAATCTGATAAATGCAATGACTGCCACAAAGACTTTCACAAGGACGTTAATAGCAAGCAGTGCGAAAGCTGTCACAGTACGAAGGGATGGAAAGAGACGATCTTCGACCACGGCGATCCCAAACTGAGCGACTTTCAGCTTGTGGGGAGCCACGCAAAGGCTTCATGCGAACTCTGTCACCCTGAGGAAAAAACTATTGTAAGGACAAACGGGAAGGAAGTTGAAAAGAGCGTAAAGAAGCTGAAACCGATCAAACATGCTCTTTGCAATGATTGTCATTTTGATGTCCACAAAGGCCAGTTCAAGGACAGGAAATGCGATTCATGCCATACGGCACGGGAGAAGTGGAAAGATGTCACCTTCAAACATGATGCACCCGAGTATAAGGGGTTCAGTCTCGACGGTAATCATAAAGAAGTCAAATGCGAGAAGTGTCATCAAAGGAGCGAGGTATCGTTCGACGAGTTTAACATCCATAAAACGGTAACCATAGGAAAATTGAAAGCCATCAAACACGAAAACTGTAATGACTGCCACTATGATGTCCACCAGGGGCATTTTAAAGACAGAAAGTGTGAGTCATGCCATACAGTGCTGGAAAAATGGGAAAACGTCACATTTAAGCATAATGAGAAACAGTACAAGGGTTTTAAGCTGGAAGGAAAACATCAAAACGTTGCCTGTGAAAAATGCCATTCAAAAAAGGAAATTCAGTTTACGGAATTCGGCACTCTGAAACAGGTCTCTGTGGGGGAATTCAGGTCTGTTGAATACAAATCATGCGTATCCTGTCACGAGGACAAACATAACGGAAAATACGAAAAGGCCTGTGAGAAATGTCATGTGCCTGATGGCTGGGAGCCAAAGATGTTTCTTCATGATCCCCTTACGGCAGAACTCCAGGGGGTGCATAACACTCTGAGCTGTGTGCAGTGCCATAAGCAAATTAAGAACTATAAGGGATTAGATTCAAGCTGTACGAGCTGTCACAGAGATGTTCATTTCAATCAGTTCGGACGTTTCTGCGGAGACTGCCACAGGCAGCAGTCATGGGTCCCGACGAATTTTAAACACACCGGGGTCGGTTTCAGGCTTGTTGGCGGTCATAGAAAAGCGGAATGCACGGACTGTCATAAAAATGGGGATTACAGAAATACCCCCACAGACTGTTTTGTGTGTCATCAGGCTGATTATCAGACTGCGCCTAATCATGTTGCAAGCGGCTACCCTCACGATTGCATGGAGTGTCACCAGATATCGGCCCCTTGGGAACAGGCATCTTTTAATCATGAATCCTTTACGTTCAGCGGAGCGCACGCATCCCTTAAAGGCGACTGTTTAACATGTCACGCTTCTTCCGGAATGATCTTGGCTGGAACAACAGACAGCGACTGTTACAACTGTCATGCAACGGCCGGGGTGGCAACGACAACGTATGAAGGTGTGACTTCGCCGTCGCATGTGACAAACAGCTTCAGCAAGATATGCACGGACTGTCATGCGAATACTGCGTGGATACCGGCGAGTTACACACATAACAGTTTTCAGTTCAGCGGAGTGCACGGGACATTGAGCTGCACGACATGCCACACAAACGGGTACCCCGGACCAATATCGGGGATAACGGCGGATAACTGTTACGCGTGCCATGCGAGTAATTACCAGAGTGCGCCTAACCATGTAACGTCGAGCTATCCGCAAGACTGCACGGCGTGTCATTCAACAAGCGGTACATGGGCAAATGTCACGGCATACAGCCATACGACATTTACCTTCAGCGGAGCGCACGCAGCGATCAAGACGACATGTACGGAGTGTCACGGAGGCAGCAAAACAATCCCCGGCGGAACAACAGACAGCGACTGTTACAACTGTCATGCAACGGCCGGGGTGGCAACGACAACGTATGAAGGTGTGACTTCGCCGTCGCATGTGACAAACAGCTTCAGCAAGATATGCACGGACTGTCATGCGAATACTGCGTGGATACCGGCGAGTTACACACATAACAGTTTTCAGTTCAGCGGAGTGCACGGGACATTGAGCTGCACGACATGCCACACAAACGGGTACCCCGGATCAATATCGGGGATAACGGCGGATAACTGTTACGCGTGCCATGCAAGTAATTATCAGACCGCGCCTAATCATGTCGCAAGCGGCTATCCGCATGACTGCACATCTTGTCATTCGACAACGACCTGGCAAGGCGCGACGGTTCATCAGACTTTTCAGTTCATATACAGGCACGGCACACTTTCCTGCAGCTCGTGCCACAGCACCGGCTATCCCGGACAATATGCCGGCGTTTCAGAGACCGACTGCTATGCATGTCATGCAAATGATTATAGGAAAGAACACACAACATGCTCACACGAATGCACCTTGTGTCATAACGGAAATAACTGGAACAACCCGAAGTCTAAGAACGGCTGTAACTGATAAGTAACTGGTTATTATTGAGACTCAGAATGAATAGTGACAACAAACAGGACAAAGCAAATTCCGTGATAAAAGTTTCCCGGCATCACTGGAAAAAGAGGATAAAAAAGAAGGATTCGTCCATACGCTGGAAAAAGTCCTTCTTATTGTTAACATTTTTAATACTCATACCTCTAATAATTCAGGCTAGTGACATCAAGGGCAGGTTTTATGTCAGTGACTACTATTCGAATGACAGCAGCCATAATGATCTGCAGGTTGTGTCTTCAAAACTTAGACTGTATAAACATGAGGACAAAGACCCAGGTTATTACTTTAACATTGACGGAGAGATCAGGAAAAAAATATCCGGCGGAGACAAGACGCTGAAAAAGAGACTTAATGAATTATGGCTGGGTTACAAGTTCCAGCAGAATTTCAATGTCATAATCGGCAGGCAATATATATATCAATTGTTTAACACATATATTGATGGTCTGAATTTGAAATATGAGATAAGCAAAGGTATGGGGTTTGGCGTCTTCGGCGGGCTGGCGCCTGACCTTTATGATAATTCAATTGATGCGAAATTCAGATCCTTCGGCGTATACGGCTTTTTAGACCAGGAAAAATATCAATTCTATATAGGTTGTGAAGATCTCATGTATGAAGGGAAGACCGACAGGCAGTATTGCTCCGCGAGACTTAATTCCGCTCTAAGCAAAACAGTCAGGTTTGACGGTCTCTCGTCGGTCAGCGTCAATCAGGCAACACATGATTTCGAAGTTGAAAATGCCAGTGCTAATCTTTCATACGCCGTTACAAGGGACCTCCGCTTCCAGCTCTTCTATGATCATTACAGGGCCATTAAGTATTTTGAGTCTTCCAAAAAGCTGTTTACCGATTTTGATTACAGAGATGACTATTTCCTGGACACCAACTCTCAAACGAGGGCCGGGGGACGTGTCGATTACAGGCTCGCAAAGGGGCTTAATGTTTACGCATCCGCTGCATATCAGACCAGAAAGATTGATAATGAACATGCGGTCAGATATACGGGTGGTTTTAGAAAGCACGACATATTCGGATTCAATCTTGCGGGCAGGTATACGCATATAGACAACTTCAACTCGAAAAATGATGAGTTCAATGTAGAAGTCTCACGGAACTTCTTCAATAAGGTTGATGTGTCCGTATACGCCAATAAGGAAAAGGAAAAACTTGATATCGAAGGAGGATTTACATCTGGCACGCTTACATACGGGACGTCTGCTTACTGGCAGATTAATAAAAATTACTTCGTCTCTATGTTTGCCGAGCATTACGCCGGGGACGAGTATCACAATACATCTGTTTTTACTCAGGCGGGCTTCAGGTTTTAATATGTCTTTAAATGATAACCCCACCCGGAGTTCCAGGCGTCATCATGGAAGTACGATAAATCTCAGCAAGGAGGACAAATGATAAGCAGCGAAACAAATAAAACAAAAAACAAAGTGAACAGTGCTTGTTCCTCATCCAAAATCCTGCGTTTCCGTAAGTCCGAGAGACTTGTGCACTGGGCATTGGCAATCCCCTTTCTGGTTTGCTTTGGAACTGCCCTTGTTCTGGTGTTTTACTACAACCCGGACCCTCTCCGCCCATACAGGGCTTTGTTTTCCTGGACGCACAGGGTGTCGGGTATCTGTCTGATTATTCTCCCGATGCTTGCCATCATTAGAAGCAGGGGGGATTTCAGGATCTATTTTTATAACATCAAGCAGGCGTGGGTATGGTCGATTGATGATCTGAAATGGCTTTCTCTCATGGGACTGGCGGCAGTAAGCAAGAAAATTAAACTGCCTGAACAGGGGAAATTCAACGCCGCCGAAAAATTGAATTTTATGAAGCTTATGTCAACATATCCCCTCTATATTTTGACCGGGTTAATTATATGGATGACAAACGCAGCATTTCTTTCCTGGGCAGTCCATTTCTTTATGGCCATAATTGCTACCCCCCTCGTTACGGGGCATCTGTATATGGCCATGATCAATCCGGAAAGTCGCAAGGGCCTAAACGGCATGTTTTCCGGTGTTGTTGACAGGCAGTGGGCCAAACATCACTATGGTAAATGGTACCGCGAGCACTTTGAGAACAGCGAGACCTTTGCCGTAAATTACGGGCCTCAACTTCGGGAACGCAGTCCTCGTTCTGATATTAACCAGGAGCAGTTCGCCCAAAAAGGCGCACCAACCATTAGCAGGTTTGATCGTAAAGAAGGAGCGTCACCAATACCCCATTAACGGGTTTTGGCTCTGATTATTCATAACTTAAGGCAGGATAAGTTTTATGAATAAATCGTATTAGCAGGTAATGATACGAGCCCAAAACATCTATGGGCATCAGGTTATTTCGAGGATTTCAAATCGAGGCTGGCGCCGATCTGGTCGATAATATCTTTACTAATAGGTTTCTGCTTAAGCAGAAATCCTTCAAAGATGGCGTTGTCGCAAACAGTATTTATCAAGCGAGGAACGCCGTTTGTATAATGGTGAATAGCGCTGACTGCCTCAGGCGAGAATATCTCTTCATTGCAGCCGGCTACGCTGAGTCTGTGGTTGATATATTCACGTGTTACATTTTCATCAAGTCCCGACAGCTTATACTTGACCGCAACCCTTTGCTTAAGGGGTTCGTCCAGGGCAAGTACGTCGTCAAGTTCGTTAAGCCCGAAAAAGACAAGGGTAATGAGTTTTCCACCGGGCCCTTCCATGTTCAGCAGGCCCCTGAACTCTTCCATGATTTCCCGGGACTGCAGCATTTGTACTTCGTCCATAAGGACGACAGACTTGCGGCCTGATTCGTAAATCTCAAGAAACTTTTTGTACAGCTGGCTTAGTATCTCCAGTTTATTGTCACTCGCATTTTCAATACCGAGCTGAACGGCGATTTTCTTCATCAGCCAGTCAGTGGTGACGGACGTATGTATTACAACGAGGAGGGCGGCCTCGTATTTGTCCTCTTCCAATTCATTGAGCATCCTCCTCGCAAGAGTTGTTTTGCCCGTGCCGACGCCCCCGACCACGACGGCAAGCCCTTTCATGGTGTCAACCGCGTATTTCAGGCGAATGAGCGCTTCGGAGTGCTGCTTGCTGTTGTAAAAGTATCTCGTGTCTACCGCGTTGGAAAAGGGATGTTCTTTTAAGTTGTAAAATTCCAGATGGTCCATAATTGACTAATCAAGCAATAAGTACGGTATGTATTATACCTTGTTTGTTAAAAAGAATTCGTGTCTGCAACTCCAAACGTTATATATATGATACCCTGTCCTTTTTTTGTTTCTGAGTGTTTTCCCTGGCTTCAGGCTGTTCAGCAGGCCTCTTAATAGAAGCCATCTTAGCAGAAACATCTTTAAATTCAGGATTCAATTCATGTATTTCATAATAAAGTTCCAGTGCCCTGTTGACCTGCTGGTTGTTCATATGAGCATTGGCCAGTTCATACTTGACATGGAGATATGTGGAATCTTCAGGAGTCATGGTGTCGAGTACTTTCGTAAACTCTGCGATGGCCAGCGGATATGATTTCTTCTCCGTATAACATAATGCGAGCATGGTCGTGTTCCGCTGAAATTTATCCGGGTCCTTGACAGCGGTTTGCAGCTGCTTTATGGCTTCATCCAGATGTCCCTTGCGCTTGAACTCAAGCCCTGCAACATAATGGGCCTCGTAATCAATTTTCTTCTCCTTGGGGGCTTCGAACTCCGCAAATAATGCCTGCAGATCATCATCGGCAGCAGTATCGGCAGCGGGTCCGGCATCTGATGCTTCTGTGCGCCCGTCATCTTCCTGTTTATCCGCGGATTTAAGGGACGCAAGCTTTGCAGCAATCTCTTTGTTATCGGGAAAAGCGGAGATGATGCTTTCATAAATACCGGCCGCCTCATCCATAAGACCCTGCTGTGCGTAGAAATCAGCCTCAGCCTTTTTTGCGGTAAACTCCTCATCAGTCATGCCTGGATACGGTCGTGCAGGTGATATTTCTTCCAGCGGTTCATCAGGTATGGTATTTATTTCAATCGGCATGTGCTGTTCAGCAGCTGTTTCTGAAGGGGAACCCATAGCCTCCTGTTTAGGTCCGGAATACGCTTCCAGGATTTCTGCA